>NZ_RCVK01000151.1:0-6049 GCF_003667485.1 Micromonospora sp. BL1 | reverse complement strand
CTACACAAGGCTATTCGTCGGCAGCGTCAGATGGGTATAAGAGTCAGGGACGGGGGCCAGGCGGGTTCGCAGGCTGGCCAGGCCGCCGGGGAAGAAGTAGACGGCCAGGATGAAGACAGTGCCCAGGACGAACAGGGGCTGGCTCAGCGGGTGGCTGAGGAACGCCGGCAGGCTGTTCACCGCGTCGCTGCTGCCGAACGCGGTGAGCCGGTGGTCCAGGTACATGTAGAGGACGCCGCCCAGCACCGGCCCCCATCGCGTACCGGGACCACCGAGCACCACCATGACCAGCAGCGACAGCGTCAGCTCCGACGAGGTGATGTGCGGGCTGGCACCGCCGACGATCAGCACGTACACCACCCCACCGGCCGACGCGAGACCACCGGCGAGCGTGAACGCGACGAGCTTGAACCGGTACGGGTCGAGCCCGAGCACCCCGATCCGCCGCTCGTCGTCGCGCAGGCCGGCCAGCACCCGCCCGGTCGGCGAGGCGCTGACCCGGTGCACGACCAGGACGACGATCGCCAGGTACGCCAGCGCCAGCCAGTAGAGGTTCACCGTGTTGGTGACACCGACGAGCGCCGCCGGCAGCCCGGAGACGTCGAGCGGCAACCCCTCCTCGCCGCCGGTGAGGCCGCCGAAGTCGCGGGCCACGAGGATCGCCCCGACCTGCGCGAACGCCAGCGTCACCATGGCGAACGCGATGCCCACGGTCCGCAGGGCGACCGCTCCGAGCAGCGCCGCGAGCGTCGTGCCGCCGATCACCGTGAACACGGCGGCCTGCCACAGCGGCAGCCCGGCCTTGGTGATCAGGATGTCGGTGCCGTAGACCCCGGCGGCGAAGTAGAGGGCGTGGCCGAAGGAGAGCATCCCGGTACGCCCGAACAGCAGGTCGTAGCCGGCCGCGAGCCCGCCGAACACAAGGCAGATGGCGAGCAGTTGCAGCGTGCCCGGCGAGTTCAGCGGCCCCTCGAAGATGCCGGGCAGGTGCAGTGTGGAGTACGGCAGGATCGCCGCCACCACGAGTGCGACCAGCGGTAGGTACTGGCGCAGTCCGTGCCAGCGGGCGCGGCCGGGGGTCAGCTCGTCCGGCACCGCCGCCGGGGGTGCGGGCGCCTCGGCGCTCTTGACCTCGGTCATGCGTGAGCCACCTTTCCGGCCAGGCCCTGCGGACGCAGCAGCAGCACCACGGCGAGCAGGCCGACCACGCACAGGTCGCCCAGCCCGGACGTGCCGTAGTAGTTGACGAACTGTTGCAGCAGCCCCACCGCGACCGCCGCGTACGCGGACCCGACCACCGAGCCCATCCCGCCGATCACCACCACGATGAACGCGAAGATCAGCAGCGAGCCGCCCTGTCCCGGCGAGACGGTGCCGAAGTAGACGCCGCCGAGCGCGCCGGCCAGCGCGGCGGCGGCCCCGCCGATGGCGAAGACCAGCGTGAACGCCTTGCGCACGTCGATGCCGAGCGCTGTCACCATCTCCCGGTTCTCCACGCCGGCCCGGATGATCAGGCCGTACCGGGTCCAGCGCAGGAACGCCAGCAGCGCGCCGAGCACCACAGCGGCGGCGACGATCAGCAGCAGCCCGGCGTTCGGCACCTGGGCGCCGAGCACCGATGTGACGCCCCGGCTCCAGTCCGGCCGCGGGAACGGACGCGGGTCCGCGCCCCAGGTGGCCTGGAGCAGCGCCACCCCGGCCAGCGACAGGCCGACTGTGACCAGCACCTGTTCGATGGTGCGGGAGTACAGCGGCCGGATCAGCACCAGCTCCACGAGCACCGCGACGAGCGACCCGGCCAGCACGCCGAAGACGACTGCGAGCACGAAGCCGAACCCGTCCGGCCCGGCGCCGGGCAGGTTGCCGGCCGCCCACCACGTCGCGTACGCGCCGACGCCGAGGAACAGCCCGTGCGCGAAGTTGAGTACGTCGGCGAGGCCGAAGACCAGGGAGAGGCCGGAGGCGACGAGGAAGTACAGCGCCGCCAGGCCGAGCCCGGTCAGCGTCAGCAGGACCACTGTGTTCATGAGTGCACCTCCGCCGAACCCACGCCCAGCAGTGACTTGGTCAGCGCGGTCTCCAGCAGCAACTCCTGGGCGTCGCCGGTCCAGGCGACCTTCCCGGCGGAGAGCACCACCGCGTCGGTCGCCAGCCGCCGTACCACCGCCAGGTTCTGCTCGACCAGCAGCACCGGCACGGATTCCGCCACCCGTTCCAGCACCTCGGCCACCTCGGTCACCACCTTCGGCGCCAACCCCTTCGTCGGCTCGTCGACCAGCAGCAGCCGGTTGTCGTTCAGCAGCACCCGGCCGATCGCGAGCATCTGCTGCTGCCCGCCGGACAGCGAGCCGGCCCGTTGCCGTCCGCGCCGCTCCAGCTCGGGGAAGAGAGCGAAGACCTTGTCGTACGCGGGCGTGACGCCCCGCCGTTCGGCCAGCCGCAGGTTCTCCGCCACGGTGAGCGCGGCGAAGACGCAGCGGTCCTCCGGCACGTAGCCGAGGCCGTCGCGGACCAGCCGGTGGGTGGGTCGGGCGAGCAGGCTGCGCGCCCCCATGCGTACGCTGCCGCGCACCTCACCGCCGCGCGGCGTCAGCCCGACGATCGCGCGCAACGTGGTGGTCTTGCCGACGCCGTTGCGCCCGAGCAGCACCGTGACGCCGGTCGGCGCGACCTCGAACGACACCCCCTGGAGGATGTGCAGCCCGGCGATCCGCACGGACAGGTCCGCCACGGACAGGACAGGTTCGGTCATTTAGAGCGCCTCCCCCAGGTACGCCTCCTGCACGGTGGCGTTCGCCATCACCGTGTCCGGGGTGTCGCACGCCAGTAGCGCGCCGTGGTGCATCACGGCGATCCGGTCGGCCAGCTCCAGGATCACGTCCATGTGGTGTTCCACCATGAGCACCGCCCGGCCGCTGTCCCCGGTCAACGACTTGATCACGCTGACCAGCTCGGGTACGTCCTCGGCGCTCACCCCGGCCATCGGCTCGTCCAGCAGCATCACCCGGGGTTCACCGGCGAGCAGCAGCGCGATCTCCAGCTTGCGCTTCTCGCCGTGGGCCAGGGTGCCGGCCAGCGCCGTACCCCTGTGGTGCAGGCCGACGCGGTCGAGCGCCGCGTCGGCGGCGGCGGCCACCTCCCGGTCGGCCGCCGCCCGCCGCCACAGCTTCATCGAGCCACCCCGGTGTGCCTGTACGGCGAGCCGGACGTTCTCCCGCACGCTCAGCGAGCCGAAGACCGAGGACGCCTGGAAGGTACGCCCCAGGCCGAGCCGGGCACGCCGGTGCGGCGGAAGCGCGGTGATGTCCGCGCCGTCCAGCAGGACCGTGCCCTCGGTGGGCCGGCGCAGGCCGGTGATCAGGTTGAACAGGGAGGTCTTGCCGGCGCCGTTGGGCCCGATCACGCCGAGGAACTCCCCCGGCGCCAGATCGAGGTAGACGGAGTCGACGATGGCGACCTCACCGATCCGCCAGGTCAGACCGCGGGTGGCGAGCACGGGTCAGCCCTTCATCTGCGCGACCGGCGGCGCGCTCTCGTCACCGGTGAGCGACTTCTGCGCGGTCGCGGTGAAGGCGGTGCCGCTGCCGGAGAGCTTGGCCTGGTACATCGGCTGGAGCAGGGCGTGGTCCTCGGCGCGGATCTTCATGGTGCCCTTGACGCCCTCGAACTCCCAGCCCTCCAGCGCCTTGACCATCTTCTCCACGTCGTCGCCGCCCTCCTGAACGGCACGGACGACCATCTGCGCGGCGGCAAACCCGTCCGGGTGGAACAGGTCGAGCGTGCCGCCCGGCACCTTCGCCTTCGCGGCCTTGGCGGCCTCGGTGTCGCTGGCCCCGTCGAAGTAGTGCGACAGGAACGAGATCTTGCTGCCGGCCGCGCCGAACGTCGGCCACGAGGCGCGGATGTCCAGGCCGGTGACGACTGTGGTGGAGGCGAGGACGCCCTGCTGGTCGAGCGTCTGCCACATGGCGCCGGCGGTGGTGCCGGCCCAGGCGACGAAGAGCAGGTCCGGCTTGGCGGCCTTGATCTGGCTGGCGAACGGCGTGAACTCGGTGGCGCTGGCCGGGGCCCGGACGCTGCTCACGTTCGCGCCGGCACCGCCGATCACGGCCTTCACGGCGGCCTCGTTGGCGTCGCCGAACGCGCCGTCCTGCGCGAACACCACGACCTTCTTGCCGGCCGCGTCGCCGATGAACGACCGGGCGGTCACCACGTCCTGCCACGACTGTCGGCCGGACCGGAACGTGTACTTGTTCGCGCCGGTCACCGCGTCCGTGGCGGCCGGGCCGGAGATGAACAGCACCTTGTTCTGCGCGGCGATCGGCGCGACCTGGAGCGCCACCCCGGAGGAGGTGGACCCGGCGATGATCTTCGTACCCTTGCCGATCAGGTCCTTCGCGGCGGACACGGCCTTGGCCGGGTCGCCCGCGTCGTCGGCCTCGGTGACCTCGATCGTGCGGTCACCGACCTTGCCGGTGCCCTTGGTGGCGAAGTCGAGGCCCGCCTTGAAACCCTCGATGTACTGCTTGCCGTAGCTGGCGAGCGGCCCGGACTGGGAGTAGACCAGACCGACCTTGACCGGGGCGGCGTCGCCGCCGCCGGATGCGGTGTCCTGCGGGCTGCCACAGGCCGTGGCGGCCAGAGCGACCGCCACCGAGGTGGCGGCGGTAAGGAACACCCGTCGCGTGTGCCGGATCGTCATTGCGACTCCAGGTGAGGACAGGGGGAATGTCAGTTGTCGGCTCACGCTAGAAGTGACGTCACCCACGGGCTATGTGGTCGGCGCACACAAGTACCCGTGACGGGGTGGCCGCACGTTACAAACGCGGACATCACCACGTAACGGCACCGACCCGGGATGGCCACACCCGCCACGCACACCTCGCCGGGAATGTCGCCCCACGCCATCGCGCGCCGGTCACCGCCCGCCGCAGTCCCCGTCGTGGTCGGCCGCCCGTGCGCACCGTCGGCCACCCTCGCGAGGCCGGTCGCACCAGACCCAGTGGCGTACGGACTGCTCGTCCTCCCGTGACACGGTGGTCCCGGCGCGCTCCACGTCGGCCAGGAACCCGAGCGCCCGGCAGATGGCACGCGCGAACCCCCGCGCGCCGTCGAGGTCAGCCGCGACAACCGGCAGGTGTACGACGAACCGCTCCCGGCTCACCGCTGCGCGCCCGGCGCGAACCGGGACTGCCAGCTCTTGAGCGCCGCCTTGATGCGGGTGTTCTCCTCGGCGTACCGGGATGCGTCACGCCGGGCCAGAGCCAGGTCACCCGCTACCCGGTAGAGGAAGGCGTGCACCTCCGCCGGGTCGAGCCCGTGCCGCACGGTGCGGAACCGCCGCTCGCGGATCTGCCCGACGCTCAGCGGCCGGCACGAGTCCGAGCGGTACCAGCCCTGGTTGGGCGACCCTCCCTTGCCACGTCGCCGGGTTGGGTGGAACAGGTTGAGCACGTTACGCACGCCGATCCTCCTCACCGAGCCGTGGAGGCGACCCGCCCGCAGACAGGGGACGCGGGCGGGCCGCCGACCCCGAGACCGCAGCCCGTTCGGCGGTACGACCCCCGGAGCCCAATCCGGGTCCGACTCCCGAGGTTTGCCGAACCAACCGGAGCCGGACGCGGTCAGCCTACCCAAAATACCTGTGTAGGTCGAGCGTCCACATCGGGCTTTCTGCTTGTTGCAGTTACTGGTGTAGGCCCGGCATGATCGGAGGTGCCGAACCGACCGGAGTCCTCACCATGCCTACAGCCGAAGCGCCGTATCGTCAGATCGCCAACGAACTCGCCGCAAAGATCAAGAGTGGCGAGTTGAAGCCCGGCGACAAGTTGCCCTCGACCCGTGAACTCGCCGAAGCCTACGGCGTCCACATGAACACGGCGTCCCGCGCTCTCTCACTGCTGCACGACCGCGAGCTGATCACCGGCCAGCCCGGCCGAGGCACCTACGTAGCCGAACCACCGGCCTGATCAACTCCACTACGCCGAGGTGGCGGCATCATCCCGCCCGGAAGCAGCCACCTCCCCGAAGTGGCGCGCCGCTCGGGGAG
>NZ_RCVK01000101.1:0-6260 GCF_003667485.1 Micromonospora sp. BL1 | reverse complement strand
ATCGAGGGGTGGGCAAGAGGGGTACTCCTTCCGTGGCCGCCGACCGGGTTAGCTGACGGATTCGGGCGGGAAGTACGCCCTACCGCGAGCCGTGGCTCGCGGATTCACCCCGATGGTGCTCATGGGTCCCCGGTTCGTGGAGCACGATTAGGCGGGTCGGTGCGGCGTCGCCGTCGGCGATCGATTACCGCATCGGACGCGCCGACACTACCGGTGGGTATGTCCCATGCCAAGCGCTCCCACCTGCGTAAACGTGATCCGCGGTAACGGATTTCGGAACACTCGGTTACTGACTTCGCTCAATGGGACAAGCAGTTTCGACGGCACCCGGCGGCGGAAAGCGGACAGACGGCCAGCACCGGCCCGGCAATCGCGGGACTCGATGACCTGTTCCGCGCCGGACGCCCGATTCGGCGGCCCGGGTGACCGGGCTCACCACGTTCCGGGTAACGATTCGGTCGAGACGGTCGTCTCAGCCGACCCGGGCCGGGCGCCACCGGGCGTTGCGGACCGTCGCGGGCACCGGCTGGGCGCTCGCCGTCGCGCTCCGGTACGCCGGGGCGGGCCGCAGCGCGGCGGTGGCCGCGTACGCCTCGGCGGCGAGCGTCCGGGCGGCCTCGGCGGCCAGTTCCGCGTCCCGCCACGCCGACCGCTCCCGCTCGGCGGCGCTCTCCCATCCGGCCCGGCGACCGTCCCGGACGGTGCGCGCCAGCACGATCTCCTGCTCGGCCGGGTGCCGGCGCGGATCCCACCCGTTGCGGCCCGCCAGCACGTCGGCGAGCTGACGGGCGGTCAGGTCGCCCCGCCAGTGCGCCGTCATGGCGGCGTGGTGCAGCCAGCGCTCCCGGGCCGCGTACTCGGCCGGGGTTCGCGGTGTACGCGGGGCGGCCAGCGCGGCGGCGCCGGCCAGGCGGCGGGCGGCGGCGTCCGCCTCGTCGTACGCGGTCCAGGCCAGTTCCGCCTCGTCCTGCGCGGCCAGCCACCGCTCACGGCGGCGGCGGGCCGTCTGGGCGGCCCCGGCGGCGGCCACCGCCACCTCCTCGGCGTACCGGACCAGGTCGTCGCGGCGGGCGGCGTCGGCGTCGGCCGGTTCGGGGACGGCGTCCGGCGCGGGCTCGCGTTCGGGCCGGGCGACGAGCGCGGCGAGCAGGCCCAGCGCGAGCAGCAGCAGGAAGGACCAGATGGCCGCGGCCTCGGGCACGGAGGTGAGGAAGTGGTACAGAGCGGTCTGCGACATGGTCGGCACCTCACGGGAAGGACCTGGCGGCAGCGGCGACACCGGCGGCAGCGTGGCGGCGCCGAACGAACAGGCGACCACCACGGCGAGACTGGCGAGCATCCGGGAGGTCCAGCGCGCCACCCACCACACGGGGCAGGTGAGCGCGATCGGAAGCACGGGTACAAATTACCGCCGATCCCCCACGAACGCACCGCCGCACGGCGTGTCGCGGACCGGCCGGCAGACGACGGCGCGTGTCAGTCCGGGCGACGCCGCCCGGCGTACTCGATGCCCTCGGCCCGACCGGCGAGGGACGTCGCGCCGCCGTCGGCGGCCGGGGTGGCGGCGTCCTCGGCGGACCCGCGCGGAGCCGGCACGGCCGGTGCGCGCGACGCCGCGCGGGCCCGGCGGGACGGGCCGAGCAGGCGCATCATCGGCAGCTCCACCCAGCGGTGCAGCGCGGCGGCCAGCGCGAGCGTGACCACCAGGAAGCCGAGCACCGCGGCCGGGCCGCGCCAGCCGGGCAGCCCGGTCCCCCAGTCCCCGGTCAGCCGCAGCACGGTGACCATGACCAGCACGTGGACCAGGTAGAAGGCGAACGAGACCTCACCGAGCCAGACCATCGCGCGGGACCGCCAGGGGGTGGGCCGGCCCCGCACGTCGGCGTCCGCCGCGGCGGCGATGACCAGCAGGTACGCGACCGCGAGCAGTGCCGCCCAGAACTCGGCCGGGATCCACAGCGCGGCCACCACCCAGGTGGTGACGAAGAGCCCGGTGGCGACCGCGAGGTTCGGTCCGCGCCAGCGGTGCCGGCGCATCAGCTCGGCGGCGGCCACGCCCATCCAGAACTCCAGCGACCGGGTCACCGGGAAGATCTGGGTGAACCACCACCGCTGCTCCTCCGGCACCAGGTGCTGGCCGGGCCACAGCGCCAGGATGAGCAGCGGCGCCGCGACCAGCACGGTCCGCAGCACGCCGGTACGGGCCCGGCGCAGCCACGGCACCACGAGCGGCAGGCACAGGTAGAAGGCCAGTTCGCAGGAGAGCGACCAGCTCACGTTGTTGACGCTGTAGAAGTAGCCGCCCAGCGGGATCCACGCCTGGACCAGGAAGAAGTTGGCGATCGCGGCCCACGGCACGACCGGGTCGGCGAACCAGGCCGCGACCGCCAGCGCCGCGACGAACGTCACCACGTGGTTCGGGTAGATCTTGGCGAACCGGCGGCGCAGGAACGTCCACGCGCGCTCCCCGTCCCGGTACGACCAGACCAGCACGAACCCGCTGAGGATGAAGAAGAACTCGACGCCGGACAGGCCCAGGCTGAACGCCTTGTCGACCAGGGGCTTCAGGTGCGGCTCGGCGACGATCCCCATGGTGCCGGCGTGGAAGGCGAAGACCAGCAGCGCGGCGACCCACCGCAATCCGGTCAGCGACGGCAGTCGTGGGGCACGGGTGACGGTCGGCGCGCTGGTCATTCCGGGCACCCTACCCCGGGGGAACCGGGACGTTCCCGGCGAGCCGCCGCCCGCTCGGCTCCACACCGGCGGCGGATAGGATTTCCGTTCCTGCACGCGCGGGCACCCACCCGGCTCCCGCCCGCACGCCGTGCCGTACGGAAGGTGAGCGAACCGGATGCACCAGCGGATCCTGCTCCGCGCCCGCAAGGGCCCGTTCGACGTCCTCACGCCCGAGGAGACGTTCGCCGGCAACTGGATCGGGGACAACAGCGGCAACCTGGTCTTCAGCCACGCCGCGTACAAGCTGCTCGCCACCTCCACGGCCGAGATCACACCGACCCGCACCCCGGCCGACCCGCGGCTCGCCGACGAGATCAACGAACGGCACGACGTCTTCGTCGTACCGCTCGCCAACGCGTTCCGCCGCAGCTTCGTGCACCGCCTCACGCCGCTGACCCGGCTGATCGAGCGGCTGAAGATCCCGGTGGTGGTGCTCGGCGTCGGCGTGCAGACGAACGTCGACGGCGACCGCGAGTACCTGCGGCCGATCGACGAGCCGGTCCGCGCGTTCTGCAAGGCCGTGCTGGACCGGTCGCACAGCATCGGCGTCCGCGGCGAGGTGACCGAGAGCTACCTCAACGCGCTGGGCTTCTCAGAGGTGGAGCAGATCGGCTGCCCGTCGATGTTCCTGCACGGCGACACGTTCCAACTGGAGAAGACCCGCCCGGAGCTGACCGCCGACTCGAAGGTCGCGCTCACCATCTCCCCGTACGTCCGCTCGATGGCCTCGGTGGTCCGCCACCACCAGGAGCGCTACCCGAACCTCTGCTACGTGCCGCAGGACCTGCGGACGCTCGGCACCCTGCTCTACGGCGACGCGCCCGAGCACCGGGGCCAGAGCAGCGACATCCCGCTGCACACCTCGCACCCGCTGTTCGCCGAGGACAAGGTGCGCATGTTCGTCGACCCGTGGACCTGGATGTCGCACCTGTCCGGGTACGACTTCGCGTTCGGGACCCGCATCCACGGCACCATCACCGCGCTCGTGGCGGGCACGCCCGGCTACCTGTTCGCGCACGACTCGCGCACCCTGGAACTGGCCCGCTACTTCGGCATCCCGCACCGGATCATGCGGGACGTGCCGGCCGACGTCGACGCCGCCGACCTCTACGCCGAGGCCGACTACACCGCGCTCAACGACGGCCACAAGGCCCGCTTCGAGACCATCACCGCGTTCCTGGCCAAGCACGACCTCGGCACCTCGTTCGCCGACGGCGACAGCGCGGCGCGCTTCGACCGCCGGGTCGACGAGACGGTGTTCCCGCCGGCCGTCCGGCCCGCCACGGCCACCACGCCGGCCGAACTGCTGACCCGCATCGAGCGGCTGCGCGACGAGAACGCCAAGCTCGCCGCCACCATCGACGCGCTGCGCTCGCAGCAGCTCCGGGAGCGGATCAAGCAGGCCGTCCCGGGCAAGGTCCGCCGGATGCTGCGGCGCTGACCGTCGTACGCCTGTTCGAGAGCACGGTACGATCGGCTGCGTGTCCGACGCGTACCAGCCCTCGATGCTCGACCTGGCCGAGCAGGGCCCGACCCTGGGCCCGCTCGCCGGGGCGCTGCGCCGGCACGAGCTGAGCCGGGGCGCCTGGGTCGACCACCTGCCCGGCTGGGTGCGCGGCTCCGACGAGGTGCTCGACACGCTGCGCCACGACGTGCCCTGGCGGGCCGAACGCCGCACCATGTACGACGCCGAGGTCGACGTGCCCCGGCTGCTCTGCTGGTACGCCGCCGGCCGGCCGCTGCCGCACCCGGTGCTCACCGCGGCCCGGGAGGCGCTCACCCGGCACTACGCGCCCGAGCTGGGCGAGCCGTTCGTCACCGCCGGCATGTGCCTCTACCGCGACGGACGTGACAGCGTGGCCTGGCACGGCGACACCCTCGGCCGCTCCGCGCACACCGACACCATGGTCGCGATCGTCTCGTTCGGTTCCCCGCGCGCGCTGCTGCTGCGCCCCCGCGGCGGAGGGGGCGGCAGCCTGCGGTTCCCGCTCGGCCACGGCGACCTCGTCGTCATGGGCGGCTCCTGCCAGCGCACCTGGGAGCACGCGGTGCCGAAGACCACCCGCCCGGTCGGCCCCCGGGTCAGCGTCCAGTTCCGTCCCACCGGCGTCGCCTGAGCCGAGGGCGGGCCCACGCCTGGCCAGGGCACGTGCTAGAAACAACTCCCAGGGTCGATCACGCCCCCGTCACCCGATGACGCGAAGGGCGACCGATGACCCAGTCCCCCACCTCCTCCCGCTGGTCCCCGTGGACCCTGCACGGCGACGGCCGCCACGTACGCCCCGGCGACGTGGTCCAGCCCGACGAACGGCTCTCCTGGCCGCGCACCATCGGCGTGGGCGTCCAGCACGTGGTCGCCATGTTCGGCGCCACCTTCACCGTCCCGCTGATCACCGGGTTCCCGCCCGCCACCACGCTGCTGTTCTCCGGGCTCGGCACGCTGCTGTTCCTGCTGATCACCGGCAACCGGCTGCCCTCGTACCTCGGGTCGTCGTTCGCGTTCATCGCGCCGGTGCTGGCCGCGAAGACCGACGGCGGCATCGGCGCGGCCCTCGGCGGCATCGTCGTCGCGGGCGTCGCGCTGGCGATCGTCGGCATCGTGGTGCAGGTGGCCGGCTCCCGCTGGATCGACGCGCTGATGCCGCCGGTGGTCACCGGCGCGATCGTCATGCTGATCGGCCTCAACCTCGCGCCGGTGGCCTGGGACGGCGACGGATCCGGCACCGGCGTGAAGGCCCAGCCGCTGATCGCCGTCGTCACGCTCGTCGCGATCCTGCTCACCACAGTGCTGTTCCGCGGCTTCGTGGCGCGGCTGTCGATCCTCGTCGGCGTGGTGGTCGGCTGGGTGCTCGCCGCGCTCACCGGCAACCTCGACCAGCAGGCGGTCAGCGGCCTGCGTCAGGCGGCCTGGGTCGGTTTCCCCGAGTTCCACACGCCGAGCTTCGACGCGCGCGCCGTCGTGCTGGTCATCCCGGTGATCCTGGTGCTGATCGCGGAGAACGCCGGGCACGTCAAGGCGGTCGCCGCGATGACCGGCCGCAACCTCGACCGCGACATGGGCCGGGCGCTGCTCGGCGACGGCGTCGCCACGGTGCTGGCCGGGTCCGGCGGCGGTTCCGGCACCACCACGTACGCGGAGAACATCGGCGTGATGGCGGCGACCCGCGTCTACTCCACCGCCGCGTACTGGATCGCCGGCGCCACGGCGATCCTGCTCGGGCTCTGCCCCAAGTTCGGCGCGCTGATCCTGACCGTCCCGGCCGGTGTGCTCGGTGGCGCCACCACCGCCCTGTACGGCCTGATCGCCATCCTGGGCGCCCGGATCTGGATCGAGAGCCGGGTCGACTTCCACGACCCGATCAACCTGTTCACCGCTGCGGTGGCGGTGATCATCGGTGCCGCCAACTACACACTGACGGCCGGCGACCTGTCGTTCAACGGCATCGCCCTGGGCACGGCCGCCGCCCTCGCGATCTACCACGGCATGCGCCTGATCGCCCGCCTGCGCGGCACCACCCCCGAGT
>NZ_RCVK01000118.1:0-6282 GCF_003667485.1 Micromonospora sp. BL1 | reverse complement strand
GGGCTGAGGGGGTTAGGCAGTGGGGGTGCGGAGGATGCCCAGGCGCTGGGTGGCTCTTGTCAGGGCCACGTAGAGGTCGCTGTTGCCCCTCGGGGACTCGGACACGATCCGGGCCGGGTCGACCACCAGCACCGAGTCGAACTCCAGGCCCTTGGCCTGCTCGGTGGTCAGCACCACCACCCGGTTCGCCAGCTCGGGCTGCTCACCCACTGTCGCCTCCGGCAGCGCCGCCACCACCGCGCCACCCAGTTCGGCCACCCGGCCGGTGGGCACCAGCACGCCGAGCCGCCCGTCGCCGAGCGACGCGGCCTCCCGGGCGGTCGCCTCGACCAGCTCCGTCACCAGCCGGTCCGCCGGTACGGTCCGGTCCCAGGGAGGTACGCCGGTGGCGCGTACCGAGCGGGGTGGCCGCAGCGCCGGGTCGATCTCGGCGAGCACGTCGGCGGCGACCGCCATGATCTCGGCCGGGGTGCGGTAGCTGACGGTCAGCTCCTCCAGCCGCCACCGGTCCGCCACGTACGGCGCCAGCGCCTCGCCCCACGACGGCGTGCCCGCGAGCGCGCCGGTCTGCGCCACGTCGCCGACGATCGTCATGGACCGGCTCGGGCAGCGGCGCATCAGCAGCCGCCACGCCATCGGTGAGAGCTCCTGCGCCTCGTCCACGATCACGTGCCCGAACGCCCAGGTACGGTCGGCGGCGGCGCGCTGGGCGGTGGTGAGCCGGTCGGACTCCTCCTGCCGCTCGGAGAGCCGATCGGCGTCGATCAGGTCGGTGACGCCGAGGATTTCACCGCCGTCGGCCTCGTCCTCGACGTCGATGGAGCGGGAGCCGCGCCAGATCTCCAGCACACCCTCGGCGTACTCGCGTTCCAGCGCCCGGATGCGTTCCCGGCGGGCCACGGCGGCGCGCTCGTCCTCGCCGAGCAGTTCGGCGGCCTCGTCCAGCAGCGGCACGTCGGCGGGCGTCCAGCCGCCGGGCTCGCGGTGCAGCGCGGCCCGCTCGGCGTCGGTGAGCATGGGCGCGGCGGTGGCGATCCGCTCCGGTGAGGCGTACAGGTCGGCGAGCAGGCGTTGCGGGGTCAGCACCGGCCACAGCTCGTCCAGCGCGGCCCGGATCTCCGGCTCTTCGCGCAGCTCGCGGCGGATCTCGGCGCGGTCGGCCTCGGAGAGCAGGTTCTCCCCGCCGAGCGGGTCGGCGCCGATCCGCTCGGCCACCTGGTCGGCGAGCGCGTGCACGATCTCCACGTCGAACAGGGCGCGGGCCAGGTTGTGCGGGCGGCCGGTGCGGCGTACCCGGTCGCGGGCCTGCCGCACGGTCTCCGGGTCGAGCGTCAGCACCTCCCGCTGCGGCAGTTCGATGGTGACCGGCTCGTCGGGCACCCACTGCCGGTCGCGGACCGCCGCGGCGAGCACGTCGGCCAGCACGGCGCGGCCCTTGAGCGCGGCGGTGGTGGCCGGCTCGGCGCGGCGCGCGTGCACGCCGGGGAACAGGTCGGCCTGGGTACGCAGCAGCACGCCGGTCTCGGCCAGCGTGGGCAGCACCTGGGAGATGTAGCGCAGGAACGTGGCGTTCGGGCCGACCAGCAGCACGCCGCGGGTGGAGAGCTGCTGGCGGTGGGTGTAGAGCAGGTACGCGGCCCGGTGCAGCGCCACGGCCGTCTTGCCGGTGCCGGGGCCGCCCTGCACCACCATCACACCGGGCAGTTCGGCGCGGATGATCCGGTCCTGCTCGGCCTGGATGGTCTCGACGATGTCGCGCATCCGGCCGGTGCGCCCGGCGTTGAGCGCGGCGAGCAGCGACGCCTCGCCGGTCAGTTCCTCGTGCGCGGTGGGGGAGGCGGCGGCGATGTCCAGCACCTCGTCGTTGAGCCCGGTCACCTTGCGGTCGCGCGTGCGCAGGTGGCGCCGGCGGCGTACGCCCTGCGGGTTGGCGGCGGTGGCCAGGTAGAACGGGCGGGCGGCCGGAGCGCGCCAGTCCATCAGCAGTGGGTCGTAGTCGCCGGAGGAGTCGAAGATCCCGATCCGGCCGATGTAGCGGACCGCGCCGTCGTCGCCGTCGAGGCGGCCGAAGCACAGGCCGCTCTCCACCGCGGAGAACTGCTCGACCTGGTCGGCGTACATGGCCACGGTCGAGTCGCGCTGCGAGCGGGCCTGCTGCGTGCCGCCGGTGTGGCGCAACTCCTCGTCGAGCCGCCGGGCGGCCTGTTCCCGCATGCCGTCCAGCCGGTCGTACAGCATCGAGACGTATTCCTGCTCCCGGCCGATCTCGTCGTCCTGGCGCAGGTCAGCCGACACGTCGGAGTGCGTTGACAATCCGGCTCCTCATTGACTAGAATTGCTGCAGGAATGGCATTCAGAAGCCATTCCTTTTTTGTGCCTGAACTGAGAAAGATAGCGCGTCGGCCGCCACCCGACCAAGCCCGGACACGACTCGGGGCCCGGCCGGCGTCAGCCGACCGAGCCCCGGGCCCGGCAGTTCTCAGCCCTTTGCGGCCTCGTAGAGCCGCTCCGGCGTGACCAGACCGGCGATCACCCGGCCGTCGTCGGTCAGCAGCACGCTGAACAGCTTGCCGCTGAGCAGCCGGCCGCTGCCCCAGTCGCCGCTGACCTTCGGCAGGTCACCGAGCACCTGCGCCAGCATCTGGGCGTCCGGCGCGTCCGCGCCGGGCTTCGCGCCGCCGCCGGTCGCCGCGTCGCCGATCTTGGCGACCACCACGGTGGTCCAGCCGGTGCCGACGGTACGTACGTCCGGCTTCTCGGCGTCCTTGCGGTCGAACCGCTTACCAGCCGGTCCGGGCCGCTCGTCCTCGGTCGCCTCGGTGACCTTCACACCGGGCGGCGGGTTGAACCGGAACTGGTCGGCCTCCGGCGTGCGGAAGTCGACCTGGGTGAACGCCACCTGGAACGCCGGCTCGTCCTGCCCGTCGGCGAGCACCTGCAGGCGCAGCGGCACGTGCTCCTTCGCGTCCAGCGCGATCCGGACCTGGTGCACCAGGGACGCCTTGTCGCGCGGGGTGAGCACCAGCTCGTACGCGTCCCGTCCGGCCACCGTCGCGGTGCGGCCGACGGTGACCGCCGTGGTCGGGTCGATCGCCTCCAGCGCCCGGTCCGCGGCGTCGGCCGGGGTGGCCGGCACGGTGGCCCGGTCCGGTGCGTCGGCCGGCAACGTCCGGTGCGTGGCGGTGTTCTCCCGGCTGTTCCAGGTCCAGACGTCCCGCCCGTTGCGCAGGATGTCCTGCTCGCCGAGCGTGTCGACCAGGGCCAGGCGCTGCCGGTCCTCGCCGCCGTACCAGACGCGCAGCGTGTGCGTACCGGACACCAGCCCGGCCAGGTCGTTGCCGGCGGCCCGGCCGGCGAGCGCGGCGATCGGCGGCAGGCCGAGGTCGGCGCGCTGCACGACGGTGCCGGAGAGCCCGTCCAGGCGGGACGTGCGCAGGTCTTCCAGGAGCTGGGCGGCGCTGCGCGGCGGCAGCGCCGGGTCGGCGCCGGCGGCGAACGTGCCGACGGCGGCGCCACCGCCGATCACGGCGACCCCCGCGGTCACCGGGACCAGCCAGCGCAGCACGGCGCGGTTCTTCATCACGGACATAGTGTGCACCTCCTGCGCACCATGCTGCGCGATCGTCGCTGTGACCACGCTGAGGAGATCCCCTACGGGTGACCCCATGGTGGCACCCTGGACCGGTGCGGTTGCTGGTGGTGGAGGACGAGACGCGGCTCGCGGCGGCGCTGCGCCGGGGCCTGTCGGCGGAGGGGTTCGTGGTCGACGTGGCGGCCACCGGCCCGGAAGGGCTGGACGCGGCCCGGCACGGCGAGTACGACGCGATGATCCTCGACGTGATGCTGCCCGGCCTCTCCGGCTACGAGGTGGTCCGCCGGCTGCGCGCCGAGCAGCGCTGGCTGCCGGTGCTGATGCTGTCGGCCAAGGACGGCGAGTACGACCAGGCCGACGGCCTGGACTGCGGCGCGGACGACTACCTGACCAAGCCCTTCTCGTACGTGGTGCTGCTGGCCCGGCTGCGGGCGCTGCTGCGCCGCGGCGCGCCCCGGCGGCCGACCGTGCTCACCGTCGGCGACCTGCGCCTGGATCCGGCCCGCCGCCGGGTCACCCGGGCCGACGCCGAGGTGGTGCTGACCAGCCGCGAGTACGCGCTGCTGGACTACCTGATGCGCCGCCCCGGCGAGGTGGTCTCCAAGACCGAGCTGCTGGACCACGTCTGGGACGCGTCGGTCGACACCGCCCCGAACGCGGTGGAGGTCTACGTCGGCTATCTGCGCCGCAAGATCGGCCGGGAGCGGCTGGAGACGGTACGCGGCGCGGGCTACCGGCTGGCCACATGAGCCGGTGGGTACGCGGCCCGCTCCCGCGACTGGGCCTGCGGGCCCGGCTGCTCGCGCTGGGCGTGCTGGGACTGGTGGTCGGGTTCGCGTTCGGCGGGGCGCTGCTGCTCGGCGCGCTGGGCTGGACGCTGCAGCGCTCGGTCGACGAGGAGGCGCTGCGCACCGCCGACGCGGTGGCGCTGCTCACCGCCGAGGACGCGCTGCCGGACCCGCTTCCGGTGGCCGGCGGGCAGTTGCGGGTGCAGGTGGTCGACGCGCAGGGCCGGATCCGGGCCGCGTCCATCGACGCGGACCGCCTCGTGCCGATGCTCGGCCCGGACGAGCTGCGGCCCGGGCAGCGGCAGCGGCTGGTGGTGGACGGGCGTCGCGCCGGCATGCCCGGCCCGGTCCGGGTGGTCACGGTGCCGGCCGGCACGGCGCAGGAGCCGCGCACGGTGCTCGTCGCCAAGTCGCTCACCGACGTGCGGCACAGCCTGCACGTGGTCCGCAACCTGCTGCTCGTGGGTTTCCCGCTGCTGGTCGCCGGGCTCGGGGTGGTGGCCTGGCGGGTGGTGGGCGCGACGTTGCGCCCGGTCGAGCAACTGCGCAGCGGCGCCGCCGAGATCACCGGCCGGGCCGGGGCGGAGCGGCTCCCCGTACCGGCCGGGCAGGACGAGATCCACCGGCTCGCGGTCACGCTCAACGACATGCTGGACCGGCTGGCCGCGTCCCGGGACCGGCAGCGGGCGTTCGTCGCCGACGCCGCGCACGAGCTGCGCAGCCCGCTGACGAACATGCGTACCGAGCTGGAGGTGGCCCGGCGTCTCGGCGACGACACCGACTGGCCGGCGGTCGCCGACGACCTCCTCGCGGACACCGAGCGGCTGAGCCGCCTGGTGGACGACCTGCTGCTGCTGGCCCGCCTCGACGAGCAGGACGCCCGGCCGTCCCCGGTCGGCCCGGTGGAACTGGGGGAGCTGCTGCGCGGTGTGGCCGCCCGCTACCCGTCGCCGCCGGTGCGCCTGACGCCGCCGGACGCGCCCCGGTGGGTCGAGGGGGACGCGGGGGAGCTGCGCCGGGTGCTGGTGAACCTGGTGGACAACGCGCTGCGGCACGCGTACACCGGTGTGGATCTGGCGGTGAGCGGGCCGGACGGTGCGTACCACCTGATCACGGTGACCGACGACGGGCCGGGCATCCCGGCGGCGGACCGGGAGCGGGTGTTCGCCCGGTTCACCCGGCTCGACGACGCGCGGGCGCGCGACGCGGGCGGCGCGGGCCTGGGCCTGGCCATCGTGCGCGAGCTGGTGCGCCGGGCCGGCGGCACGGTGGAGCTGGCCGACGCGACGCCCGGCGCCGCCGCGCCGGGGCTGCGGGCGACGGTACGGCTGCCCGCGCTGGCCGAGCCGGACGCGGAATGAGCGGTCAGCGGCGGCGCTTTGTGCAGACCGGGCCGGTGCGCGCGACGGTGTCGGTGGACCACACGAGCGCGACGGTGAAGCAGTAGTCGGTGGTGCGGTCGAGCCCGTAGGCGATGTAGTCGGCCGAGCCGGCGGGCAGCGTGGCGAACGTGCCCTGCGGCTGCCCGGCCCGGCCCCCGGCGACCACCACGGGCCCTTCCGCGCCGGCCGGGTACGTCCAGCTCAGCACGATGCTGTCGCGCCGGTCGGTGAGCGTGAAGCTGCCGGGCGGCGTACCGGGCTTGGCGGCGGCGGGAGTGGACGGCGCGGGACCGGCGGAGGTGGGCGGCGGCGCGCTGGACGCCGGTGCGCCGGTGGCCGGTGGCGGGGTGTCGCGGCCGTCGTCCACCCGGGACACCCCGGCGATCACCGCGATGGTGCCGAGCAGCAGCGCCACCACCACGCCGAGCACCACGAGCGGCAGCCAGGGCAGCGTGCGCCGCCCCGGGGCAGGCGGCCGGGGCACGTACACCGGCAGGTAGCGCGACGGCGGCTCGGGCGG
>NZ_RCVK01000102.1:0-6318 GCF_003667485.1 Micromonospora sp. BL1 | reverse complement strand
GCACCCGCCGCCCGTCCCGCCGCCGGGTGCCGCTGCGCACCCGGCTGCGCCGGGACTGGCAACTGCTCGCCATGGTGGCGCCCGGCTTCCTCGTCCTGCTGATCTTCAGCTATCTGCCGATCGCCGGCAACGTCATCGCCTTCCAGGACTACAACCCCTACCTGGGCGACAACCCGTGGCAGGCGTTCCTGCACAGCGACTGGATCGGCTTCGGGCAGTTCCAGCTGCTGTTCGACGACCCGGCCTTCTGGGACGCGTTCCGCAACACGCTGGCGATCACCGCGTTCCAGCTCGTGTTCTTCTTCCCGCTGCCGATCCTGCTGGCGATCGCGCTGCACAACCTGCTGTCCAGCCGGCTGCGCGGGCTCATCCAGACCATCGTCTACCTGCCGCACTTCTTCAGCTGGGTGCTGGTGGTCACGTTCTTCGTCGCGATGCTCGGCGGCGCCGGGCTGCTCGCCCAGAGCATGCGCGAGGCCGGCATGCAGCCGTGGAACGTGATGACCAACCCGGACACGTTCATCGTCCTGGTCACCGTCGAGGCGGTGTGGAAGGACGTCGGCTGGGGCACCATCGTCTTCCTCGCCGCGCTGTCCACGATCGACCAGAACCTCTACGAGGCCGCCGCCGCGGACGGCGCCGGCCGGTGGCGGCGGCTCTGGCACATCACGCTGCCCGGCCTGCGCCCGGTGATCGTGCTGCTGCTCATCCTGCGGCTGGGCGACGCGCTCTCGGTCGGCTTCGAGCAGTTCCTGCTGCAACGCGACGCCGTCGGCCGGCAGGCCGCCGAGGTGCTGGACACCTTCGTCTACCACTTCTCCATCGCCACCGGGAACTACGGCTACGGCGCGGCGGCCGGACTGTTCAAGGCCGTCATCGGGCTGGTGCTGATCCTGGCCGCGAACCGCGTGGCGCACATGCTCGGCGAACGAGGGATCTACTCGAAGTCATGACCACGCTCATCCGCCGGGCCGCCGGCGACCGATCCCGCCGGCCGGTGTGGCAGGAGCCGCCGACCCGCCTCGGGCAGGGGCTCAAGGCCGTCGCGCTCACCGTGCTGGTGGCGGGCGTGCTGTTCCCGCTCTGGGTGATCCTGGTGACCAGCCTCTCCTCCCGGGAGACCATCGCGCGGGCCGGCGGCCTGGTGGTCGTGCCCCGCGGCGTCGACACGTCCGCGTACGAGACGATCTTCGCCGGTGGCGCGGTCACCCGGGCGCTGTGGATCAGCACGCTCGTCACCGTCTTCGGCACCGCCATCGCGCTGACCGTCACCGTGCTCGCCGCGTACGGGCTGTCCCGGCCGGGCACGCTGGGCCACCGCTGGCTGCTCGCGTACTTCCTGATCCCGTTCCTGGTCTACCCGCCGCTGGTGCCGCGCTACCTGGTGGTCACCGGGCTGGGCCTGAAGGACACCATCTGGGCGCTGGTCCTGCCGCCGGCGATCAGCGTGTTCAACCTGGTCGTGGTGCGTGGGTTCTTCCAGGGCATCCCGTCGGAACTGCTGGACAGCGCCCGCATCGACGGCGCGAGTGACTTCCGTACGCTCGCGCGCATCGTGCTGCCGCTGTCCCGCGCGGTGATCGCCGTGGTCGGCCTGTTCTACGCGGTCAGCTACTGGAACGTGTGGTTCGACGCGCTGCTGTTCATCGACCGCAACGACATGTACCCGATCCAGCGGGTGCTCCAGAGCTACCTGCTGGCCGGGCAGGCCCCGCACACGTCCGGCGCCAGCAGCGGGGTGACCATGCCGCCGACCGAGGCGATCAAGATGGCGGTGGTGGTGCTGACCGTCGCGCCGATCGTCGCGGTCTACCCGTTCATCCAGCGGCACTTCGTCAAGGGCGTGCTGATCGGCGCGGTGAAGGGCTGACCGGCCTGCTCAGAGCACCTGGGACAGGAAGCGCCGCAGCCGCGGGTGCTCCGGTGCCTCGAACACCGCCTCCGGCGGCCCGGCCTCCAGCACCACGCCCGCGTCCATGAACGCCACCGTGTCGGCGACGCTGCGCGCGAACCCCATCTCGTGCGTCACCACGACCATGGTCATCCCGGCGGCGGCCAGGTCCGCCATCACCGCGAGCACGCCCTTGACCAGTTCCGGGTCCAGCGCGCTCGTCGCCTCGTCGAACAGCATCACCTGCGGGCGCAGCGCGAGCGCCCGCGCGATGGCGACGCGCTGCTGCTGGCCGCCGGAGAGGTGCGCCGGCCGCGCGTCCGCCTTGCCGGCCAGGCCGACCAAATCGAGCTGGGCGCGGGCCAGCGCCACCGCCTCGTCCTCGCTCAGCTTCTTCAGCTTGCGCAGCGCCAGCGTGATGTTGCGCAGCACGCTCAGGTGCGGGAACAGGTTGAACTGCTGGAACACCATGCCGATGCGCTGGCGCAGCGCGTCCGGGTCGTCGCGCAGCACGCTGCGCCCGTCCAGCAGCACGTCGCCCCGGTCCGGCTCGATCAGCCGGTTGACGGTGCGCAGCAGCGTCGACTTGCCGGACCCGGACGGGCCGATCACGCAGGCCGCCCGGCCCCGGGCCACGTCCAGGTCCGCGCCGCGCAGCACCCGGTGCGCGCCGAAGGCCAGGTGCACGTCGCGGACGGCCAGGCTGACCGAGGTCGTGGTGGTGGTCATCGCGGGTCCTTTCCGGACGGGGTGAGATCCGCCGGCTCGGCGTCGGGCTCGGGCTCGGGCGGCGCGATCGGCCGGCCCTGCCGCAGGCGCCGGTCCAGCCAGTTGACCGCGTGGGTCAGCGGCACGGTCAGCAGCAGGTAGAACAAACCGGCCAGCAGCAGCGCGGACTGGTTGCCGGTGTTCGCCGCGTAGTCCTGCCCGATCCGGAACAACTCCCGCTGGCTGGCCAGCAGGCCGAGGAAGTAGACCAGGCTGGAGTCCTTGATCAGCGCGATGAGCTGGTTGACCCAGGCGGGCAGCACCCGGCGTACGCCCTGCGGGATGATCACCAGGCGCATCGCCTCGCCCCAGGAGAAGCCCAGCGCCCGCGCGCCCTCCAACTGGGCGGCCTCCACGCTCAGGATGCCGGCCCGGAAGATCTCACCCAGGTAGGCGGCGGCGATCAGGGACAGCGCCAGCACGCCCAGCGGATACGGGTTCGGCCCCCACACCTGCATGCCGAGCGGCGCCAGGCCCACGCCGATGAGCAGGATGGTCGCCGCGGCCGGCAGGCCGCGGAACACATCGGTGTAGACCCGCGCCGGCCAGCGCAACCATCGGGTACGCGAGATGCCGGCGACGGCCAGCAGCATGCCCAGCACCGAGCCGAGCAGGGCGGCGGAGACCGCCAGGGTCAGCGTGTTGGGCAGCCCGACGGTGAGCATCTCGGGCAGCGCCTCGCGCATCGAGTCCCAGTCGAAGAAGGTCTCCCAGAGGGTGCTCAGTGGATCCATGTCCGCTCCGTCCGCCCCGCTCGTGCTCGGTTACCGGTTCAGGAGGCGGCCGACGGCGACGGCACCGCCACCGACCCGCTGCCCGGCTTGAAGTCGGCCGGGATCGGCCGTCCCGGGTAGTACTCGGCCTGCAGGCGGCTCCACGTGCCGTCGGCGATCACCTCGTCCAGGCCCTTGTTCAGCGCCTCGCGCAGCTTGTCGTCGCCCTTGGCCACCGCGTACGCGGTCGGAGTGGGGCTGAGCTGCTTCGCCGCGACCTTGATCTTGCCGTTGCTGTCGGCGGCGGACTTGTCGCCGATCTCGGCCGGGGCGATCCAGGCGTCGGCCGTGCCGGCCTTGAGCTGGTTGATCGCGCTGTTGTAGTCCGGCACCCGCACCGGGTCGAGGTTCTGCTTGGTGGCGTAGTCGTCCTGCACGGTGCCCTGGACGACCACCACCCGCTTGCCGGCGAGCTGGTCGAAGCCGGTGATCGGGGAGCCCGCCGGCACGTCCAGGCCGAAGTAGCCGAAGTCGTAGCCGTTGCCGAAGTCCACAGTCTTCTTGCGGGCCTCGGTGATCGTGATCGAGGAGCTGCCCACGTCGAACTTGCCGCTGTTGACCTGGGCGAGCAGGCCGGAGAAGTCGGTGCCGACGAACTCCACCTTCAGGCCGATCTTGTCGGCCACGGCACGCAGCAGCTCGTTGTCGAAGCCGGTGAACTTCCCGTCCTTCAGGAAGACGTTCGGCGGGGCGTCGGTGAGCGTGCCGGCGCGGATCACGCCGGGCTGGAGCAGACCGTACGGGTTGTCGGCCGCTGCGGTGTCGTCGTTGCCGCAGGCGGTTAGCGCGGTGACGGCGAGCAGGGCGGCCGCGCCGACGGCGGCGGCACGGGTCAGGACGGTACGGAAACGCACGATGTCTCTCCAGAGTGGATGGACGCGCGGCGCGCGTCGACGCCGACCCGCCGGACGGACGGCCGGGCCGGAGAAGGGTGGATCGGGGAAAGGAGGGTGGCGTTCGCTCAGCGCGCGAGGCGACAGGCGTCGCTGCACACCCGCATCAGGTCGACGTGACGGCGCTTGACCAGCGCGAAGCGGGCCGGGTACGCGGCGACGTCGCCGGAAGGGGTGGAGGGTGGTGCGGACATCGGTCTCCCTGGTCTGTTGCTGACCTGGGTGCCAGGCCACGCTTGCACCGGCGGCTGCCGGTGCCTGGTCTTCACCCGGGGCACCCCACCGCGGAGGAGGGTTGCCGGCCAGCGAGCCGGGGCTTCGCGCTGGCGCTCATGACCTGCCCAGAAGGCTAGCAGCACCGCCGTGGCTGCCGTCCAGCCGTTATGACCACCCTCACGCGCGGCGCCTCACCGCCGGGCCGGGACGACCGGCGCGTCCCGGCCGGTGCCGTGCCGCGACGGGCTGCGCTGCTCGTGGTAGTCCTGCTCCACGTTGACGGTCCAGACGTCGTGCTCCGCGCCGTGCGCGATGTTCTCCGCGGTCAGCATCGCGGTGAGCATCGAGTGGTCGGCGTTGTTGTACCGGTGCATGCCGTTGCGGCCGACCGGGTGCACGTTCGGCACGTTCGCTGCCAGCCAGCCCCGGATCACGTCGACGTTGCGCTGGTACCGCTCGTCGTAGACCGGGTACGCCTTCGGCATCCGGACCACGTAGCCCGCCTCCACGCACCCGGGCTTGACCAGGCCCAGCCGCTCCAGCTCGGCGGTGGCGAACGCGACCAGCTCGGCGTCCGGCGTCCGCCACATCTCGTCGCCCTCGAACACGAAGTACTCCAGCCCCAGGCAGGTCCGCCCGTCCTTGACCAGGTACGGCGACCACGAGCCGAAGTTCTGGATCCGCCCCACCCGGGCCGCCGGGTCGTGCACGTAGATCCAGTTGTCCGGGAACGAGAACTCCTCCGGCACCACCAGCGCCACGGTCAGGAAGTCCCGGTACCGCAGGTCGTCGGCGGCGGCCCGCACCTCGGGCGGCGCCTCCGGGCGCATCGCCCGCACCAGCGCGGAGATCGGCATCGAGGAGATCACGTGCGCGGCCGCCTCGGTGCGCTCCCCGCCGGCGTCGGCGACCGTCACGGCGGTCGCCCGCCGCGCGGCCGGATCCCGGTGCACCTCGCTCACCCAGGCGCCGGTACGCACCGTGCCGCCGCGCATGGCGACCTCCTCGGCGCAGCGCTCCCACATCATCCCCGGGCCGTGCTTCGGGTACTGGAACTCCTCGATCAGGCTGGTCACGTCCGTGCGGTTGCGCCGGGGCAGCAGCGCGTTGCGCATCGCCGTCGCCAGCGACAGGTTCTTGATCCGCTGGGCGGCCCAGTCGGCCTGCAACTGGTCCGCCGGCATCCCCCAGACCTTCTCCGTGTACGTCTTGAAGAAGATCGAGTAGAGCCGCCAGCCGAACCGCGCCGACACCCACCCCTCGAAGTGCGACTGGTCCTTCGGCGGGCGCAGCCGGGCCCGGCCGTACGAGCCGAGGCAGCGCGCCGCCTCCAGCAGCCCGAGGTTGCGCAGCGCGTTGCCGGCGTTGAGCGGGTAGTCGAACAGCGCGCCCCGGTAGTAGATCCGGCTCATCCGCGGCCGGAGCAGGAAGTCCTCGTCCGGCAGGATCTCGTGCCAGAAGTCCTCGACCCGGGCCACCTTCGTGAAGAAGCGGTGCCCCCCGATGTCGAACCGCCAGCCGTCGCGCTCCACGGTCCGGCTGATCCCGCCGACCACGTCGTCGGCCTCGTAGACCCGGACCGGCCGGCCGTGCCGCAGCAACTCGTACGCGGCGGTCAACCCGGCCGGTCCCGCCCCGATGATCACGGTTCCGTCGCCGTCACCCATGCCGTCCGCGCCCCCCGCCGCCAGCCTGCCGATGCGGCACCGCCCTTACCCGTCCTGCCGGCAACTTCACCTGGCGGCCCACACCGATCCGCCGGCCGCTCAGCCCGCTC
>NZ_RCVK01000107.1:0-6482 GCF_003667485.1 Micromonospora sp. BL1 | reverse complement strand
GCGGCGGCGCCGGGGTGGCCGGGGCGGGCACGGCGCCGATCACCCGGGTCGCGGCGTAGAGCCGGGACCAGCGGACCACCGAGATCTTGACGACGTCGCCGGTCCGCGGCGCCTCCACCATCTTGCCGTTGCCGATGTACATGGCGACGTGGTGGACGCTGGTCCAGCTGCTGCCCGAGGCGAAGAACAGCAGGTCACCGGGGAGCAGGGCGTTCGGCGAGACGGTGCGGGAACGGGTGGCGAAGTACTGGTCCTTGGCGACGCGGGGCAGGCCCCGGTAGCCGGCCGCCTGGTAGGAGGCGAGCATCAGGCCGGAGCAGTCGAACCGGTCCGGGCCCTCGGCGGCCCACAGGTAGGGGTCACCGAGCTGGGCGAGGGCGTAGCGCACGGCGGCGAGCGCCCGCGGGTCCGCCACCAGGCCGTCGATGCCCTGGTCGACCACGTACGAGGTGCCGAGCCGCTGCTCGGCGGCGTCGGCCAGGCGCTCGATCTCCAGGAGCTTGGCCGCGTTCTCCTTGCGCAGCGCGACGAGCGCGGTCTCCTGCTTGCGCAGGTCGGCCTCGGCGCGGGTGAACTCGGCGGCCTTCTCGGTCGCCCGCCGCTGGGCCGACTCGTGCGCCTCCCGCGCGATCCGCTCGGCGCTCGTGGCACGGAGGAGTTCGCCGGTCACCGACGTGGTGGCGCCCTCGGCCTTGTCGCCCCGGGTGATGCGCTGGAGGTTGGCGAACTCCCGCAGGCTGGCGCCGAACTCGCCCGGCGGCAGCGCCGCGTCGGCCTTGACCGCGTCGGCGGCGGCGCTCTTGGCGTTGTCCTGGGCGCGGCGGAGCGCGTCCACCGCCTCCGTGAGCCGGGCGGCGGACTGGGTCAGCTCGGTCTGTGCGGCGTCCCGCTCGGTCTTGATCCGGAGCAGTTCCTCGCCCAGCAGGGTGACCCGGGCGTCGAGCTGGTTGATCTGGGCGATCAGTGGGCCGTCGGCCGGGTTGGTCACGCCGGTGGTGGCACCCGCGCCGGGCAGGCCCGGGACGGTGACACCGGGCAGACCCGGGACGGTGCCGGGCAGACCCGGGACGGTGCCGGGGAGGCCGGGGACGGTGCCCGGCGCGCCGGGAACGGTGCCGGGCACGCCACGGACGCCGCCGGACGAACCGGGCAGTTGCAGGGGGCCGGTGACCTGGGGCCGGGAGCCGGTGTCGGGCACGACGTCGGGCAGCGGGTCGGCCCATGCGGGTGTGGCGAGCGCCGCGGCCGCGACCGCCCCCAGGAGGGCGGACCAGAGCGCCGGGCGCAGGATCGGTGAGATCACCGGCTGCCGTCCTCGTCGCCGTCGGGCCTTGGTGCTGTGAGCCATACCGCTCCCCGTCCGGTCTGGGGTCCGTCACGCGTGCTTGGGGCGTGTCGGGACAGGACGGCCCTGGTGTGTGTTCCGCCCCACCCTGTCTTACCTCACCGTTGCGACGATGTCGATGTGCGGAGCGTGACGACCGGTGAACCGGCGCGACCACGTCGGCGGCCGGTCGGGCCCGCGACGTACGCTCGATCGGGAACCCAGGTGGAAGGACGTGGCTTTCGGATGGACGCCGGACTCAAGCGCGAACTCGAGGCGAAGGTGTACGCGGGGGAGCGGCTGACCCGCGAGGACGGCATCGCCCTCTACGCCAGCGACGACCTGACCTGGCTGGGCCGGCTGGCCCACCACAGGCGTACGGAGCTCAACGGCGACCGGGTGATGTTCAACGTCAACCGGCACCTGAACCTGACGAACGTCTGCTCGGCGTCGTGCGCGTACTGCTCGTTCCAGCGCAAGCCGGGCGAGAAGGACGCCTACACGATGCGTATCGACGAGGCGGTCCGCAAGGCCAAGGAGATGGAGGACGAGCAGCTCACCGAGCTGCACATCGTCAACGGCCTGCACCCGACGCTGCCCTGGCGCTACTACCCGAAGGTGCTGCGCGAGCTGAAGGCCGCGCTGCCGAAGGTCAACCTCAAGGCGTTCACCGCGACCGAGGTGCAGTGGTTCGAGAAGATCAGCGGGCTCAGCGCCGACGCGATCCTCGACGAGCTGATGGACGCCGGCCTGGAGTCGCTCACCGGCGGTGGCGCGGAGATCTTCGACTGGGAGGTCCGGCAGCACATCGTCGACCACAACTGCCACTGGGAGGACTGGTCGCGCATCCACCGGCTGGCCCACTCGAAGGGCATGAAGACGCCGTCGACCATGCTCTACGGCCACATCGAGGAGCCCCGGCACCGGGTCGACCACGTGCTGCGGCTGCGTGAGCTGCAGGACGAGACCGGCGGTTTCCAGGTCTTCATCCCGCTGCGCTACCAGCACGACTTCGTCGACTCGGCGGACGGCAAGATCCGTAACCGGATCCAGGCCCGGACCACGATGGCCTCCCCGGCCGAGTCGCTCAAGACGTTCGCGGTCTCCCGGCTGCTGTTCGACAACGTGCCGCACGTCAAGTGCTTCTGGGTCATGCACGGGCTGTCGGTCGCGCAGCTCTCGCTGAACTTCGGCGTCGACGACCTGGACGGCTCGGTCGTGGAATACAAGATCACCCACGACGCCGACTCGTACGGCACGCCGAACACGATGCACCGCGACGACCTGCTGCACATGATCTGGGACGCCGGATTCCGTCCGGTCGAGCGGAACACCCGCTACGAGATCGTCCGCGAGTACGACGGTCCGCCGTCGCTGGCGGAGCGCCGGTCCGAGCCGCAGCAGGTCTGGGCCTGACCTGGCGATGAGCGACGAGGAACAGCAGCGCGGCTTCCCCCGGCGCGACGCCGAGGGGCGCATCCTCACCCTCGGTGACCTGCTCGGGGTGAGCCTCGCCGGCCTGGTCATCGGGGTGCTGGCGCTGCTGGTCTTCGAGTTCGCGTTCGCCACGGTGGGCGACAGCGGCTTCGGGGGTACGAACGGCTGGCTCGCGGTGATCCTGCCGCTCTGGCTGTTCTGGGACGAGTTCCGGGCCTGGGAGTTCGGGGCTGCCCGGGTGGTGGCCGCGCTCGCCGGGCTCGGGCTCGGCGTCGTCGCCGGTCTGCTGGTCGCGGGCCTGGCCTCCGGGCTGCCCGCACTGTTCACCGGCGCGTCGGCCGCGGCGGTGTTCACCGTGGTCTACGCCGTCATCTGGTTTCATGGCGTGCACTGGCTGGCCCGGCGTACGGGCTGAGGCACGGAGAGAGTGGGAATGCGGGAATGAGCGCGGCGGTCAAGTACACGCTGGGCCGGGTCGGGCTGTTCGTCGCCGTGCTGGCAGCCCTCTGGTTCGTCGAGATGAACATGTTCCTGCGGCTGATGGTGGCGCTGATCTCCTCGGCCGCGCTGTCGTTCTTCCTGCTGCGCAACTGGCGGGACGAGATGGCCGGGGAGATGGCGGAGGCGTCGGAGCGGCGTCGCGCCGAGAAGGACCGGCTGCGTACCGCGCTCGCGGGCGAGGACGAGCCGGACGCCGAGCGCCGCGACGGCTGAGCGGACGAACGAGAGGGCCCGGCGCCGGAGATGGCGCCGGGCCCCTCGCCGTTCATCGGTCGGCCGAGCCGTTCACCAGTTGGTCGAGCCCGGGACGACCGGCCACGGCCGGTCGGCCGGCTTGATCAGGTACGCGATGCCGCCGGAGCCGGAGGCGACGGTGCCGTTGGCCCGGTAGCGCTTGGTGCGCAGCCAGATCTGCTCGAACTGCTCCCGCTTGTAGACGTTGCGGACCGCGTCGTTGGACGAGGACGCCGGGTCGTTGACGATCACGTCGCCGTCGGCGGTGAAGCCGACGATCACGAACAGGTGCCCGGAGGTGCCGTAGTTGGCCCCGTCCAGCTCGCTGGCGAGGAACGACTGCGAGGTCACCACCGGGATGCCCGCCCTGATGAAGCGTTCCGCCTCGTCCAGCGAGTGCAGCCGGGTGACCCGCGCCTCCAGGCCGGGGAAGCTCGACGCGTACGCGGTGTTGAACGGCCAGTTGCCGGCGCCCTCGTACTCGTAGTCGTAGGTCATCCGGGCGGCGTGGTCGACAGTGGGGTCGGGGTAGGTGGGGTCGACCCAGGAGGTGTCCTCGGCCGAGGGCTTGCGACCCCAGTACTCGACCACCATCTCCGTCGAGGTGGGCGAGCACCACGCCTCACCGCCGCCGTCGTACTCGGGGTACTCGCCGATGTGGATGTTCTGCGAGTAGCGCGGCACGGCCAGCTCGGTGCCCCAGGCGATGCCGCCCCGGCTCGGGGTGACGGTGAACCGGTCCGGCACGTTCGACGCCATCGCGCCGACCATCCGGACCTGCGGCGCGGCGGCCTGACCGGGCGCGCGGTAGAGCGTCAGCCGCAACTGGTACGAGCGCAGCAGCACCCCGGCGTCGGCGTCGTCGATCGAGAACGTGTCGGTCCAGATGCTCGACCACGGGTCGCCCTGGCCGTCCAGCGTGGAGCGCTTGATGTCCTGGTCGCCGGAGGCCCAGCGGCCCATGACGTACCACGGGGTCTGCGCCCCGGTGTTGTACGTGCCGTGCAGCTCGACCTGGATCCAGGTGCCGGCCGGGGTGGCGGCGTTCCACGACGCGACCATCTCGGTGGCGTCGAAGCCGATCCGCCGCTCGGGCGAGGTCCAGGTGGCGTACTCCCAGGTGCGGGTCGTGCCGGTGTGCTCGTCGGTGAACTCGGTGGTGCCCGCCGGGCGGTCGATGGTCAGCGCCGGGTGGCGGCCCGGTACGGCGCGGGTGCCCTGGTGGGTGCCGGTACGCCAGTCGGGGAAGCGGGAGAACTCCTGAAAGGTGATCTGTTCGTCGTGTGTGACGCCCGGTCGCGCGGCTTGCGCCTGGACCGGTGCGCTCGTGGCGAGGAGGGTGAGCGCGGTGAGGCCGGCGAGGGCGGCCGCGCGCATGGGTCGTCCGAACATGGCAGCTCCACAGGGAGACGGCATCGTTGCCGTTCACTGTCGCGCTTGGCGGGAAGTTTCGCCAGATGTTCAGGCATAGAAAATCATTGCCGAAGTGACGATCAGGTCGGGATGGCTAAAGAGAGAGACAGATATTGATATGACCATGTGTCTCCTGGTGGAGTGTGCGGACAACGGGATCTCCCGTACCCCCAGGAGGTTGTCCATGGCCTTCCGCACCTCTCCGCTCCGCCGCCGGCTGGCGCTCGCCGCCGCCGTCGGCCTGACCATCGTCCTCACCGCGGCCGCCGCGCCCGCCGTGGCCCGGCCCGCGCCGGAAGGCTCCGGTGAGCCGGCCACCGTGGCCTACCGGGTGCTCGGCCCGCGTACGGCGGCCGACCGCACCGCCGTCGCCTCCACCGGCGCCGCGATCGACTACTCCGAGCACGGCGTGCTGCACGTCACGGCGACCAAGGCTGAGGCGAACGCGATCACCCGGCTCGGATTCCGGCTCGAGAAGGACGTCGTGCCGGAGCACACCCACGCCGACGGGGGCATGACCGCGAACGCGTTCCCGCCGGCCGACTCGAACTACCACGACTACGCCGAGCTGACCGCCGTGGTGAACAAGGTGGTCGCCGACCACCCGACGATCGCCCGCAAGCTCAGCATCGGCACGTCGTACCAGGGCCGGGACCTGATGGCGGTGAAGATCTCCGACAACGTCGCCACCGACGAGGCCGAGCCGGAGATCCTGTTCAACGCCCAGCAGCACGCCCGTGAGCACCTGACCGTGGAGATGGCGATCTACCTGCTCAACCTCTTCACCGACAACTACGGCAGCGACTCCCGGATCACCGGCATCGTCAACTCCCGGGAGATCTGGATCGTCCCCACCGTCAACCCGGACGGCAGCGAGTACGACATCGCCACCGGCTCCTACCGCTCCTGGCGCAAGAACCGGCAGCCCAACAGCGGTTCGACAGCCATCGGCACCGACCTGAACCGCAACTGGGCCTACCAGTGGGGCTGCTGCGGCGGCTCGTCCGGCACCAAGTCGTCGGACACCTACCGCGGTCCGTCCGCCTTCTCCGCCCCGGAGACCGCGGCGCTGCGCAACTTCGTCAACAGCCGGGTCGTCGGCGGGGTGCAGCAGATCAAGGCCAACATCGACTTCCACACCTACTCGCAGCTGGTGCTCTGGCCGTACGGGTACACGTACAACAACACCGCCACCGGGATGAACGCCGACCAGTACAACACCTTCGCCACCATCGGGAGGCAGATGGCGGCGACGAACAACTACACCCCGGAACAGTCGAGCGACCTCTACATCGCCGACGGCACCAGCATCGACTGGATGTGGGGCGCCCACAAGATCTGGGCGTACACCTTCGAGATGTACCCCGGCTCGGCCTCCGGCGGCGGCTTCTACCCGCCGGACGAGGTGATCCCGGCGCAGACCTCACGCAACCGGGAGGCCGTGCTGATCCTGTCCGAGTACGCCGACTGCCCGTACCGGGCGATCGGAAAGCAGAGCCAGTACTGCTGACCTCACCACCGGGTGGGAACCCCGGTTCCACCCCCGCCGGGGTTCCCACCCGGTGGTGAGGTC
>NZ_RCVK01000371.1:0-6525 GCF_003667485.1 Micromonospora sp. BL1 | reverse complement strand
GGGTGGCGACGAGGGCGAGCGCGAGGCTCGTGGTCGGCGTTCTGCGTCTCATGGAGACTCCTCGTGGGGGTTCGGCGGGCGGGGGTGCCGGGACCGGTGATCGGAACAGTTACATGTATCGATCGCACAGTCAACGGGCTGTCACATCCCACCGGCCCCCTCCCCCCACCGGGATGCCGCACACGCTCCATCCCTCCCCATTTCGCCGCATGACGATCAAGGAGTTCGTGCCCGGGCACGGTGGCCCCGGGGACACGAACTCCTTGATCGACTGCGGAGAGAGGTGGGTCAGACCCGGCGGAGGACCGCCAGGAACATGGCGTCGGTGCCGTGGCGGTGCGGCCAGAGCTGCACCGTGGGGCCGTCACCCAGGCCCGGCATGCCGGCCGGCAGCAGCGGCCGCGCGTCGACGAAGTCGACGCCGAAACCGCACCGCCGGGCCGCCTCGGTCACCGTCACGTGCGTCTCCACCACGTGCGGCGAGCACGTCACGTACGCCACCAGGCCACCCGGCCGGGCCGCCCGCAGCGCCGCGGTGAGCAGTTCCCGCTGCAACCGGGTCAGCGGCGGCAGATCCGACGGCTGGCGGCGCCACCGCGACTCCGGGCGGCGGCGCAGTGCGCCCAGCCCGGTGCACGGCGCGTCCACGAGCACCCGGTCGAAGTGCTCCTCCGGCAGCTTCGGGTCACTACCCACGGTGCGCCCGTCGGTGTTCAGCACCGTCACCGGCAACCCGCGGGTGGCCTGTTCGACCAGCCGCGCCCGGTGCTCGGCCACCTCGACCGCGGTCAGCCGCGCGCCGCGGGTCGCGGCGAGCGCGCCGAGCAGGCCGGACTTGCCGCCCGGGCCGGCGCACAGGTCCAGCCACCGGCCGTCCGGCCCGTCCAGCGGCGCCGCCGCCAGCGCGTCCGCCACCAGCTGGGAACCCTCGTCCTGCACGTGCGCACGGCCGTCGGCCACCGCCGGCAGGTCACCCGGCGCGCCGCCGGGCAGGTAGACCGCGTACGGCGAGAACGCGCCGGGCGCGCCGCCCACCTCGTCGGCGAGCGCCACCGGATCGGCCAGACCGGGCCGGGCGCACAGGTGCACCGGCGGGCGCTCGTTGTCCTCGATGAGCAGCCGGGTCATCTCCCCCATGTCGCCGCCGAGCGCCTCGGCGAACGACCGCACGATCCACTGCGGGTGGCTGTACGCCAGCGCGAGGTGCCCGATCGGGTCCGTCTCCTCGGCCGGGGCGATCTTCGCCACCCAGGCGTCGGCGTCGCGGCTGGTGATCTCCCGCAGCACCGCGTTGGCGAACCCGGTGGCGCCCGGCCCCACCGACCGGACCAGGTCCACGGTCGAGGACACCGCGGCGTGCGCGGGCACCCGGGTGTGCAGGATCTGGTACGCCCCGAGCCGCAGCGCGTCGCGCACCGGCGGGTCGATGCGCTGCACGTCCCGCCCGGCCGCGTCGGTGACGATCGCGTCGAGCGTGCCGGTGTGCCGCAGCGTGCCGTAGGTCAGCTCGGTGGCGAACGCGGCGTCCCGGCCGGTCAGCCCGGCCTCGCGCAGCATCGCCGGGAGCACCAGGTTGGCGTACGCGTCGTCGCGGTGCACCGCCGCGATCGCCTCGTACGCGATCTGCCGGGGCAGGTCCACGGCCGGACGGACCGGACGGCGCCCACCGCGCCGGTCCCCACCGGACCGGTCACCGCCGAACCGGTCACCGCCGCGTCGGTCCCCACCGGAACGGTCTGCGCCACGCCGATCCGCGCCGGGCCGGTCGGCGTGCTCACGCGCGTACCCCCGGGGACGCTCGCCCTCGGCGGGCCGGTCCGGGCGCGACGGCCCCGTCACGCGAACACCTCGCCGGCGGTGACCCGGGCGCCGCGCGCCCAGTCGCCGGCGGGCATGGCCTTCTTGCCGGCGGCGCGCACCTCGCCGAGGCGCACCGGCGTGGTGGCGGTGCCGACGAGCACGCCGGACTTCTCCACGTGCAGCTCCCCCGGCTTCAGCTCCGGGCCCTCGGCCAGCGGGGTGACCGGGCCGAGCTTGACCCGGTCGTCGCGGAACGTGGTCCACGGGCCGGGCGCGGGCGTGCAGGCACGGATGCGCCGGTCCACCGCGAACGCCGGGTCGCCCCAGCGGACCCGGGCGTCCTCGACGGTGAGCTTCGGGGCGAGCGAGACCCCGTCGGCGGGCTGCGGCACGGCCCGGGCGGTGCCGGCGCCGATCGCGTCGAGGACCGCGACCAGCAGCCCGGCGCCGGAGTGCGCGAGCCGCTCCAGCAGGTCGCCGGAGGTGTCGGCGGGACGGATCTCGTCGGTGACGGTGCCGTAGACCGGGCCGGTGTCCAGCCCTTCCTCCAGCTCGAAGACGCTGGCCCCGGTCAGCTCGTCGCCGTGCAGCACGGCGTGCTGCACCGGCGCGGCGCCGCGCCAGGCGGGCAGCAGCGAGAAGTGCAGGTTGATCCAGCCGTGCCGGGGGATCTCCAGCGCCACCGGCGGCACCAGCGCGCCGTAGGCGACCACCGGTACGCAGTCCGGCGCCAGCTCGCGCAGCCGGTCGAGGAACTCCGGCTCACGCGGGCGGGCCGGGGTGAGCACCTCGACGCCGTGCGCGTCGGCCCACGCGCCGACCGGCGAGCGGACCAGTCCCCGCCCCCGGCCGGCCGGCGCGTCGGGGCGGGTGACCACGGCGAGCAGCTCGTGCCCGGAGGCGGCGATCGCGTCCAGGGCCGGTACGGCGACAGCCGGCGTGCCGGCGAAGACCAGGCGCATCCGGGTCACCGCCCCAGGCCGAACGGGTTGCCGGCGGCGTGCGGGCTGAGCTTGACCGTCGGCGGGGCGGCCTGGTCGTACCACTCGGCCTGGCGGATCGCCTTCATGGCCTCCTTGCGGCCGGCCGCGTCGAGCCGGTCGACGAAGAGGACGCCGTCGAGGTGGTCGGTCTCGTGCTGCACGCAGCGGGCCATCAGGCCGGTGCCGACGATCTGCAACGGGTCGCCGTAGCCGTTGAAGCCCTTGGCGATCACGTTCTGCCGGCGCTTGGTGTCGAAGTAGAGCCCGGGGATGGACAGGCAGCCCTCCGGGCCGTCCTGTTCCTCCTCGTCGGGAAACTCCAGCACCGGGTTGACCAGGTGACCGAGGACGTCGTCGACGTCGAAGGTGAACACCCGCAGGCCCACCCCGAGCTGCGGCGCGGCCAGGCCGGCGCCGCTCTGCTCGCGCATCGTGTCGGTCAGGTCGGCGATCAGCTTGCGCAGCTCGGCGTCGAAGTCGACGACCGGGTCGGCCGGCGTGCGCAGCACCGGATCGCCGAACAGACGGATGGGCTGGACGGTCACTCGGCGTGGCTCCTTGTCTGGGTCGAACGATGCGCGTCCAGTCTACGGAGTCGGCCCGGCCGCCCCGGGTGGCGTACCGGGAACGGTGACCGGGGCCGCCTCCCGCCCCACGCGCACCGGCAGCGTGGCGTGACCACGCAGGGTGAGCCGGACCCGCCGCTCGGGCCGGCCCGCGAGGGCCAACTCCGGCAGCCGGCGCAGCAGCAGCGGGAACGCCACCTGCGCCTCCAGCCGGGCCAGCGCCGCGCCGAGGCAGTAGTGCGGCCCGGCGCCGAAGGACAGCGGCGCGATCTGCGCCCGCCACGGGTCGAAGCGGGCCGGATCCGGATAGCGGCGGGGATCGCGGTTGGCCGCGCCGAGCAGCACGATGACCCAGCTCTCCGGCGGCAGGTCGACGTCGCCGTACCGGGACGGCGCGGTGCTCATCCGCGAGGTGAGCTGCACCGGCGAGTCGTAGCGCAGCAGCTCGTCGACGTAGGCGGGCGCCAGGTCGGGCCGCTCGCGCAGCGCCGCCGCGGCGTCCGGGTGGTCCAGCAGCGCCACCAGGCCGTTGCCGAGCAAGTTGGTGGTGGTCTCGAAACCGGCCACCAGCAGCACGATCAGGTTGGCCAGCAGTTCGTCGCCGGAGAGCCGGTCGCCGCCGTCGTGGGCCTGGACCAGCGCGGTGGTGAGGTCGTCGGCCGGGGCCCGGCGGCGGGCCGCCACCAGCTCGGTGAAGTAGCTCCGCAGCTCGGCCGCGCCCCGGTCGGCCACCGCCAGCTCGTCGGCGGTGATCTCCGGTTCGAGCACGCCGGTCAGGTCGGTGGCCCAGCGCCGGAACAGCGGCCGGTCCGCCGCCGGCACGCCGAGCAGCGCGCAGATCACCCCGACCGGCAGGGGGTACGCGAACGCGGCCATGAAGTCGACCGGCCCGTCGGCGGCGAGCATCGCGTCGACCAGCTCGTCGGCCTGTGCCCGCACCACGTCGCGCATGGCGGCGATCCGGCGCGGGGTGAACGCGCCCGCGGCCAGCCGACGCATCCGGCTGTGGTCGGGCGGGTTGGTGCGCAGCATCGACCGGGAGATCGACACCACCGCCGGGCTCTCCCGCCAGCCGGGCATGAACTGGTCGCGCAGCGCGTCGTCCATCACACCGAACCGGGCGTCGCGCAGGATCGCGTCGGCCTCCGCGTAGCCGGTGACCACGTAGAAGACCGGCCCGGCCTGGACCACCGGGCCGTGCGCGCGCAGCCGCTCGTACGTCGGATAGGGGTCGAGACGACCCTCGGGGGACATCAGCAGCGCGAGCGCGTCGGTGGGATCCACGATTCCGCCTCCCCAGGCATCGGAGGCCTTCATCATGCTCCGGCCCGCCGGATCGGGTGAACCCGTGCCGGTGAGGTGGCGGTGTCCCCCGGCGGTCAGGCGCCGGCGCCCGGCTCCCCGGCGAGCACCGGGCCGCCGCCGAGCAGCGCGTGCTCCGGCAGCGGCAGCGTGATGCCGTGCGCGTCCTCCCAGTCGTGGATCAGGCCCGGGCGGGCCTGCGCGGTGAAGAAGTCGAGCGCGCTGATCCCGCCGACCACCGGCTCCTCCACCTCGGCGACCAGCCGGGCCGGGACCATCGGCAGCCCGGCGCGCACCGCCGCGCTGAGCCGCCGGTGCCCGTCCACGACGAAGAAGTACTCGCCGGTGTAGCCGATGCTCAGCGGCTCCGGCTCCTCGCCGCTTCCGGCCGCCTCGGCGGCGGCGTCGGCGTCCCAGAGGCCGCGCAGCGTCGACACGTCCTCGGTGGGGTACACCCGGGTCGGGTCGAGCAGCAGCAACGGCTGGCCGGCGCGCAGCACGTCCGCGCCCAGGCGGCCCTCGTAGACGTCGATGACGTGCTGGATGACCTGCTCCGGGTTGGCCCGGGTGGTGTCGCAGACCAGGTCGTAGTTGCGCAGGCGGGCCTTGTCGACGCCGTACCGGACGATGAACCGGCCGCGCTCGCTCTCGCTGCGCTCGCGCAGCTTGGCCCGCGCCTCCTCCAGCGAGGTGTAGCTCTCGGCCGGACCGGACGGGCGGGCCAGCACCCGCCGGGCCGCCTCGGTCGGCTCGGTGATCATGTGCACCTTGAGCGCGTCGGTGAAGAAGTGCCAGGCCAGGCGGGAGTCCATGACCAGGGACTCGCCGGAGGCGGCGATGTCGCGCTGGAGCTGGTCGACGTAGCCGTCGACGGCCTGGTCCAGCTCGGCGTGCAGGTTGAGCTGGAGGGCGGTCATCTGCCGCTCCTGGGCCATCTGGCGGTAGAGGTCACCGACGCTGACCCGGCGCAGCCCGAGCCGCTTGGCGATCTCGACCGAGACGGTGCTCTTGCCACTGCCGAGGTCACCGTTGAAGACGATCGACTGACGAACGGTCACGACTGGTCCACCCCTGCTCACCGGCTGACTGACGACATCGAGTGTCGGCCCGACGTGCTCTGGCACCCGCCGCGCCGCGTCCCGCGCGGGGAAACCGCGCGGCTGGGCATGACGGGCGATGCTATCACCGCCCGCTACTCGATTGCCGGACCAGGTGTGCGGCAAACCCCAGCTCACGACCGTGCGCGAGGGCGCGCGTGCGCACCGTCACGCGGTCGCGTCCGATCAGAACAGGGTGAGCGGATCGACCTGGAGGCGTACCGGGTCGGCCGCCTTGCGGGCGCTGCGCTGCCCCGCGGCGGCGTGCAGCGCCTCGGCCATCGCGGCGGCCCGGGACCGGGGCACGCGTACCAGCATCCGTTCCCGGCCCTCCTCGGCCGGCACCGGGCCGAGCACCTCGGCGTCGCCCGGCAGCCGGGCGCCGGCGAGCAGGTCGGCCACCGCCTCGGCCACGCCGGTGACGCTCGCCATCCGTACCGCCGGAGGGAAGCCCAGCTCCCGCCGCTCGGCCAGTTCCCGGGCGGCGAACCAGGCGGAGTCCCAGCGCAGCAACGCCTGCACCGGGGCCAGCGCGCCGTCGGCGACCACCACCACCCGGCCGCCGGCCGTACCGGGCCGGGCCAGGGCGGCGGCGGCCATCCAGCGGCGCAGCGCCTCCTCGCCGGCCCGCAGGTCGGCCCGGGTCAGCAGCGCCCACGAGTCGAGCAGCAGCACCGCGCCGTAGCCGCCCTCGGCGACCGGCTCGGCGCCCGGCGTGGCGATCACCAGCCCGGCCCCGCCCGGCACGCCCGCCTGCCGCTGGTGCGGCCGGGTGGC
>NZ_RCVK01000105.1:0-6547 GCF_003667485.1 Micromonospora sp. BL1 | reverse complement strand
GGCTGGTGCGGACCGGGGCGGGCAACCTCGGGGGCCAGTGGGGAGCCTGGCAGGGACGGCCCGCGGGGAAAGCAGAGGTTCCCACGGGACGGATTCGGGGCTCAGCCTCTGCGGAACAGGGCGATGAGGCGGCGCCAGAGACGGCGCAGCGGACCGCCGCTTGCACCGGCGATGAGGGAGTCGGCGGTGGCGCGGGCGGCCGGGTCGAGGGCCGGGGTAGCGCGCGCCAGGTACGCCAGCGACACTGCCACCGGGGTACGCCGGATCGGCCCGGACGCCACCTCGGCGACCCGCCCGGCCACCAGCGCGGCCACGTCGGCGCGGGTGTCGGGGTGCACCCAGGCGGCGGTGACCAGGGCGAACAGTGCCGCCTCGGCGGCCGGGCCGAGATCACCGGCGGCCAGTTCCCCCAGCACCCGCCGCCGGGTCGACCGCTCCCACGGCTCGTCGGTGCGGTGGTGCAGCAGGCCGAGGCAGGCCCAGACCTGCGCACACCGAGTCCACAGTGCCGGATCCTGTCCGCCGAGCACCCGGCCCAGCGCGGTCTCCGGCGCCTCCGGCGGGTGTGCCAGCAGGGCCAGCAGGTCGGCGAGGTCCAGTGTGGCCAGCCCGACGGCGGCGTCGTACGCGGCCGGCGGGTGCGCCCAGGCGGGGTGCGCGAGCTGCTGGAGCCGCCGTACCGCCTCGGTCGAGGGGGCGGGACCGTCCGGGGCCGGGGTGTCGTCGCCCGCCGGGGTCACCTGACCGAGCCAGGGGCGCCCCCGGCAGCACTCGGCGAGGTCGCCGTGCTCGTGCGTGTCGTCCGGGTGGTCGCGGACGAAGTCGGCGAGCGCCACCAGGTGGTCCACGTCGCCGTCGCGCAGGTAGCGCAGCCGGTGCGCGGTGTGCACGGCGCAGTCGAACGCGGGGTCCTTCGCCAGCGCCCGGTCGATCCAGCCCAGCGCCGCGTCGAGCCGGCCGTGGTCGGCCAGCGTGCCGGCGATGTCCGCGTAGACAGCGAGGTCGTCGGGGTCGAGCGCGACAGCGCGTTCCAGTGCGGCGAGCGCCTCGGCGGTCCGGCCGGCGCTGCGGTACGCGTACCCGAGCCACACCTCGCCGAGTTTGGTGGGCTGTGCGCGTACCCCCCGGGTGGCCCAGGTGACGGCGAGGGTGACCTCGCCGAGGCGCCGGGCCAGCGCGGACGCCGCGCCCAGCAGCAGCGGATGGGCCGGATGGACGGTGATCGCGTTGCGGGCCAGCGTGAGGTACGGCGCGAGCGGCTCGCGCAGCCGGCGCGGCGCGGGGTCCGGCGCCGCCGCGCAGACCTGCATGAGGATCCGGGCGGTGCGCTCGGCATCGAGGCGTTCCGGCAGGTCGGCGGCGGTCACCCAGGGTACGGCGGCCCAGGGCGCGGCGGGCGCGTAGCCGGTGGCGGCGGCGAGCAGGTCGAGTCCCTCGGCGGGGCGGCCGGCGGCGGCGAGCAGGTGCGCGCGGGCCACCACGGCGCCGACGAACGCCTGCTGGCCGAGCGGGAAGAGGTCCAGGTCGCCGCCGCTCGCCGCGTTCAGCCGGGCGAGCGTCTCGTGCGCCTCGGGCAGCGTGGGGGAGCGGACCAGCGCCGCGGCCACGTGGTCGGCGGCGTGCCGCAGGTCGCCCTCGCCCAGTGCCAGCCGGGCCAGCGCGAGTTCCTCCTCCGCGGAGAGCGCGGCGTCGTCCTCGGGCACGTCGTCCTCTCGCCAGGGGGTCGGTCAGCCGGGCAAGCCTAGGGGATCTTCCGTCGATTAGTGATCCACTGCGCACTCCTGCTCGTTGCGTTGATTGGAGCCGCTCAAACGTGCAAGACTGAGCATCGAACGCGCGGGAAACGCGCAGAAGGAGGTTCTGGAGTGACGCGTCCAGGGGCCGGTATGGCCGCCGACATCGACGAGCAGCCGGCCGGTTACGAGCGTCTGCTCTCCACCGAGCACGCGGCGGCCATCGCCGAGGTGGCGGCCGTCGTCGCCGAACGCCGCCCCCGGCACGTGGTCTTCACCGCCCGGGGCACCTCCGACCACGCCGCGCTCTACGCGGCCTACCTGACCGAGATCCGCCTCGGCCTGCCCGCCGGGCTGGCCTCACCCAGCGCGATCACCGTCTTCGGCGCCCGGCCCGACCTCTCCGACGCGCTCGTCGTCGGCGTCAGCCAGAGCGGCGGCTCGCCCGACCTGGCCGAGGTGCTGCGGGTCGCCCGCGCCTCCGGCGCGCTCACCCTCGCCGTCACCAACAACCCCGGCTCGCCGCTGGTGGAGACCGCCGAGCTGAGCGTCGACATCGCCGCCGGCCACGAGCGCGCGGTCGCCGCCACCAAGACCTACACCGCCGAGCTGCTCGCGCTGCTCATGCTCATCGAGGGCGTACGCGCCGGCGACGGCGTGCTGCCGGCCGAGGAGCACGCCGCCCTGAGCCGCCTGCCCGAGCTGGCCGCGCAGACGCTCGCCGACGACACCCCGGCCCGGCTGGCCCCGCGTTACCGGTTCGCCGCCCAGCTCGTCACCACCGGGCGGGGGTACGCGTACCCGACCGCCCGGGAGGCGGCGCTGAAGCTGATGGAGACGTCGTACCTCCCGGCGCTCGCCTTCTCCGGCGCCGACCTGCTGCACGGCCCGCTCGCCATGACCGACCCGGACGTCCCGGTGCTCGCCGTGGTCGGCTCCGGCCCCGGCGGCACGTCCATGCGCGAGGTGCTGCCCCGCCTCGGCGAGCGCCGCGCCGACGTGGTGGTGGTCGGCTCCGCCGAGGTCGGCGAGACCCGGATGGCGGTGCCCGAGGTCGACGAGCGGTACGCGCCGCTGCTCGACATCCTGCCGCTGCAACGGCTCGCGCTGTCCCTGGCGCTGGCCCGGGGCGAGGACCCGGACGCGCCGCGCGGCTTGAAGAAGGTCACGGCGACGATGTGAGGTCCGGCGTGGCACGCTGTGGGGCGTGTCCACCCTCCGTGACCTCGCCGAGGAGCACACCGCGCTCCGCCCGGCCGACATCGACCACCTGCACCGGATCGCCGGCGACTGGCAGCTGCTGTCCGACCTGTCCTTCGCCGACCTGCTGCTCTGGGTGCCGGTGGACGGTGACGGCACGTTCCTCTGCGTGGCCCAGGTCCGTCCCACCACCGCGCCGACCGCCTACCTGGACGACCAGGTCGGGCGCATCGTCGGCGGGGCCGAGGTGGCCCACCTGGAGGTGGCCCACCGGCAGGGACGGATCTGGCGCGAGGGCGACCCGGTCTGGTACGGCGACGTGCCGGCCCGCCACGAGGCGATCCCGGTCCGGCTGCGCACCGGCGACGGTGAAGCCGGCGAGGTGATCGCCGTGGTGGGCCGGGACACCAACCTGTCCACCGCGCGCACGCCCAGCCAGCTCGAACTGAACTACCTCACGACCGCCGACGACCTCGCCCAGATGATCGCCGACGGCACGTTCCCGCCGCCCCGGCACCCCGGCGAGACCACGTCGGCGCCCCGGGTCGGCGACGGTCTGGTGCGGCTCGACGCCAACGGCAAGGTCACCTACGCGAGCCCGAATGCGCAGTCCGCGTACCGCCGCCTCGGCTACGCCTCCCACCTCGTCGGCGAGGACCTGGCCAAGCTGCACCGCCGGCTCGCCGGCGACCCCCTCGAAGGCACCGACGCGGGCAACGCCGTGCTCGCCGCGCTGCGCGGCGAGGCGCCACCCCGGCGGGAGATCGACGCCCGTGGCGCCACCATGCTCACCCGGGCGCTGCCGCTGATGCCCGCCGGAGTGCCGATCGGCGCGCTGGTGCTGGTCCGCGACATCACCGAGGTACGCCGTCGCGACCGCGCCCTGATCACCAAGGACGCCACCATCCGGGAGATCCACCACCGGGTGAAGAACAACCTCCAGACCGTCGCCGCGCTGCTGCGCCTCCAGGCCCGGCGCGTCACCATGCCCGAGGCGCGGGTGGCGCTCGAAGAATCGGTACGCCGGGTCGCCTCGATCGCGCTCGTGCACGAGACGCTCTCCATGTCCAGCGACGAGGCGGTCGAGTTCGACGGCATCGTGGACCGTGTCGCCAGCGCCGCCACCGAGGTCGCCGCCACCGAGGTGAGCGTGGGCATGCGCCGCCGCGGCACCTTCGGCATCCTGCCCGCCGAGATCGCCACCTCGCTGGTGATGGTGCTCAACGAGCTGCTGCTCAACGCCGTGGAACACGGCTTCCCGCCCGCCGACGAGGAGGCCGCTGCCCCCGCGCCAGCGGACGCGCTCCGGCCCGAGGCCGAGGTCACCGCGCTCCGGCCCGAGGCCGAGGTCACCGCGCTCCGGCCCGAGGCCGAGGTCACCGCGCTCCGGCCCGAGGCCGAGGTCACCGCGCTCCGGCCCGAGGCCGAGGTCACCGCGCCCCGGCCCGAGGTGGTGGTCACCGCGCACCGGGCCCGCAAACAGCTGCACGTCTCGGTCACCGACAACGGCCGAGGGCTGCCCGAGCAGTTCGACGCCGAACGCGGCGGCAACCTCGGCCTCCAGATCGTCCGGGCACTCGTCACCGGCGAGCTGCGCGGCACCATCGAGCTGCGTAATTGCGCCGACGGCGGCACCGAGGCCGCAATCGTCGTACCGCTGGCGCGCGGCACCACCGACCGCCTCACCGGACGAGCAGGGCCACCGTGATGCCCGGCCGCGGCCACACCTGCCGCACCGTGTAGCCCGCGCGCAGCGCGTCACCCTTCGCTCCCGGCACCGCCGCCGGCGGGTCCGCGCGCCGCCCGGTGACCACCAGCCAGACCCGGTTCACCCCGGCCAGGCACCGCGCCGGGTCGTCGCACTCCACGGCCCAGAGGCTCGCGTCCTGACGCTGATCGCGGACCACGAGCACGTCGCGCGGCAGCCTCAACCCCAGGTGGTACGCCATGCCGAGATCCGGGAACAGCCACCCGTCCCGGGGCGAGTAGACGATCGCGTCGCCGGGCCGCTGCTCGGCGCCGATGATCCCGGCCGCGCCCGCGTAGTCGACCGGTGCGCTACGCGGCCACTCGTGGGTACGGCGCAGCGCCGCCTGATCGGGCAGCCCGAGCAGCCCGGCCAGCACCACCACCGCGATTCCCGCCACCATCCGTCCGCGCGGCGACGTCGGTCCTTGCTCTGCTTCCGCGGGCGCGGCAGTGCGGCCGGCTGCGGCGGGTGTCGCCGTGCGCTCTGGTTCGGCGAGCGTTGCTGTGCCCGGCGTCCGGGTCGGTGCGGGAGTGACCCGCGCGGCAGCCAGGGCGGCGCCGGCCAGTACGCACGCGAACGGCACGGTGAAGACGAGGTAGCGGGTCACCCACAGCGGCACCATCGTTCCGGCGGCGAAGACCAGCACCACCGGCAGCAGTATCGCGGCGGCGGGCAGCAGCGCCCGGCGACCCAGCCGGGCCGCGCCGAGCGCCGCGAGCGCGAGCACGAACCCGCCGACGACGCCGCTCTGCGCCAGCGCGCCCGGCAGCGCCGCCAGGTCCGGCAGGCGGGCCGGGTCCACCCAGTCGAGCTGCCGCCCACGCTGTCCCCGGGCGACCAGCGCCAGCGGGGTGACGAGCACGACGACCGGCACCAGCGCCAGCAGCCACCCGGCCAGCACCCGTCGGCCGGACGCCGACGCCTCCCGAGCCTCGCCGGTCACGTCCTGCGGTTCCGCTTCCGGCGCGTCCGTGCCGTGCTCCCGGCTCCCGGGATGCGGTGACACCCGTGGCGTTCCACCGGCGCTCGATCTCGTGGCTGGGTGGAACGCCGTGGGTGTCTGCGGGGCGCCGTGACACCTGTGGCGTTCCACCGGCGCTCGATCTCGTGGCTGGGTGGAACGCCGTGGGTGTCTGCGGCATGGCCGGCTCGCGTCGGGCATCTCGGCTCGGAACTGGCCGGGCGGATCGACGACCGCCGCGGGTCCACGTGCGGCGACCAGCAGCACCACCACTGCGTGCGCGGCGAGGAGCGTGAGCGCGAGCAGGTGGAACAGACCGAGTGCGGCGGCCGCGACCGCGTACCCGGCCCAGCGCCACCGTCCCGGCCGGCGCAGCGCCCCGACCAGCAGCAGCGTGGCCAGCACGGCGAGCAGCGTCGCGAGCGCGTACGGGCGCGCCTCCTGGCCGTACCGCGAGGTGACCGGCAGCACCGCGAACAGCAGCCCGGCCAGCAGCCCGGCGCGGCGGCCGACCAGCACCGCGCCGAGGCGGGCGGTGAGCGCGGCGGCCACCGCCACGGCCAGTGCCGAGGGCAGCCGCAGCGCCGTCGGTGACGTGCCGGCCAGCGCCGTCCAGCCGTGCATGAGCAGGTAGTACGGCCCGGTCGCGGCGTCGATGGTGCGGGTCATCCGGGCCAGGTCCGGTACCGGCCGGGTGGCGGCGCTCCAGGTGGCCAGCTCGTCCCGCCACGGCTGGGCGTGCCCGATCCCGGCCAGCGTCACCACGAGCGTGAGCAGTCCCGGAACCACCCACACCACCGGACCCGAACGGCCGCAGGCAGACGCGGGCACGAACCTCCTCACCCCCGCAGCGTCACACGCCGGTCGCCGTCACCCCGCCCGCTCCACCAATTCCCACCCACC
>NZ_RCVK01000231.1:0-6840 GCF_003667485.1 Micromonospora sp. BL1 | reverse complement strand
GGGCGGGCGGCGGCCGGGCCGGCGGCGCAGGACCCGGCGCGGCCGGGTGGCCTGCCGGATCCGTTCCTCGCCGGCGTGCGCCAGGATGTCCCGCTGGAAGAGGGCGGCCTGCATCTTGGCGGCGATCTGCCGCTGTTCCCGGGCGATCTCGGCGTCGCGGGCCTTCATCTCGGCGATCGAGCGCTCGATGTCGGCCAGGTGCTCGGCCCACTGGGGCTGGTGCGCGCCGCAGTGCGGGCAGACGACGGCGGGCTTGATGTCCTGCCCGCACGAGGCGCACCTGAAGCTCTCCACGACAGTCTCCCGTCCGCCCGTGCCCCCGCACTGTGGACCTCCCAGAGGCAGCATGCCTTGAGTGGGCCGGGATTTCGACAGTTGCCGCCGCGTTCCGGACAACAAAAACGGACCGGCCGCCGGGGAGACGTTCCCCGGCGGCCGGTCCGCACGGTCAGCGGGTCAGGGGCGGCCCATACCGCGGTACTCCCAGCCGGCCTGCGTCCACAGTGTCGAGTCGAGGCAGTTGCGCCCGTCGACCACCTTGCGGCCGTTCGCCAGCTCGCCCAGGGCGACCGGGTCGGCGTTGCGGAACTCGGCCCACTCGGTGAGCACGCAGACCAGGTCGGCGCCGCGGACGGCGTCGTTCATGGTCTCCTCGTACGTCAGCTCGGGCACCGCCCGGCGCGCGTTCTCGATCCCCTGCGGGTCGAACACGTGCACGTCGGCGCCGGCCTTGCCGAGCAGCGAGGCGACCGCGAGCGCCGGCGCGTCGCGTACGTCGTCGGTGTTGGGTTTGAACGTGGCGCCGAGCACCGCGACCCGGGTGCCGGACAGGTCCGGGCCGGCCGGGCCGGAGCGGCGGCCGAGCAGTTCGGCGGCGAGCTGCACCACGCGGCTGCGGCGGCGCTGGTTGATCAGGTCGACCTCGTGCAGGAAGCGCAGCGCCTCACCGGCGCCCAGCTCCTGCGCCCGGGCCTGGAAGGCGCGGATGTCCTTGGGCAGGCAGGCGCCGCCGAAGCCCAGCCCGGCCTGGAGGAAGCGGTTGCCGATACGCGGGTCGTAGCCGATCGAGCGGGCGAGCTGGGTGACGTCGCCGCCGGCCGCCTCGCAGACCTCGGCCATCGCGTTGATGAAGGAGATCTTGGTGGCGAGGAACGCGTTCGCGGCGACCTTGACCAGCTCGGCGGTGGCGAAGTCGGTGACCACCAGCGGCACCTCGCGGTCCTCGGTGGCGGCGAGGTCGAAGACGCCTTTGTGGGCGGCGAAGAGCATGCCGTTGGCCCACTCGCTCTTGACGCCGACCACGATCCGGTTCGGACGGAGCACGTCGTCGACGGCGAAGCCCTCCTGGAGGAACTCGGGGCTCCACGCCACCTCGACGCCGAGGTCGGCCGGGGTGTGCTTGCCGACGAGCTGCTCCACCCACTCGGCGGTGCCCACCGGCACGGTGGACTTGCCGACGATCAGCGCCTTGCGGGTCAGGTGTTGGGCGAGGCTGGTCACGGACGCCTCGACGTACGACAGGTCGGCGCCCATCCCGTCGGCCCGCTGCGGGGTGCCGACGCAGATGAAGTGGACGTCGCCGAAGTCGGCGGTCTCCTGGATGTCGGTGCTGAACCGCAGCCGCCCGGCGGCCAGGTTGCGCCGCAGCAGCTCGTCGAGGCCCGGCTCGTGGATCGGCACCTCGCCCGCGTTCAGCTTGGCGATCTTGTCCGCGTCGACGTCGAAGCCGAGCACCTCGTAGCCCAGCTCCGCGTAGCAGATGGCGTAGGTCGCACCGAGGTAGCCGGTGCCGAGGAACGTCACCCGCGGGCGGGCGGCGCCGGACGGCGGGGTCACCGCGGCGATGGCGGGCATCGGCTGGGTGTTCGGGTACGGAATCGTCACGCCTGTCTTCTCCGCTCGCACTGGCGGCGCTTCCACGCGTCGCATTCTGCTGGGGCGCCGAGCCGGGCACCGAGGGAACTGGATGTCTGCTGTGAGGGTAATGGGGTCGGGCGGGCGAGGCTCGGGCGCGAGCCTACCCGCCGGTAAGGTTCGGCCGGGGCCGGTGGCTATCCTTCAGTTTGCGGCAGTCGTCGGCCTCCGGGCGGCACAGACTGCGCATGATAGCGGTGAAAGGGGAGGGCCGACATGGCCGCAGAGCAGTCGTTCGACGTCTACCGGTTGCCGGAGGAGCACGAGGCGATCCGGGAGGCGGTCCGTGAGGTCTGTGCGGCCAAGGTGGCTCCGCACGCCGCCGAGGCGGACGAGACAGGTGAGTTCCCCAAGGCGTCCTACGAGGCTCTGCGCGCGGCCGACTTCCACGCCCCGCACATCCCGGTCGAGTACGGCGGCGCCGGCGCCGATGCGCTGGCCACGGCCATCGTGATCGAGGAGGTGGCCCGGGCCTGCGCGTCGTCCTCGCTGATCCCGGCGGTGAACAAGCTGGGCACCATGCCGCTGCTGCTGGCCGGCTCCGAGGAGCTGAAGCGCAAGTACCTCACCCCGGTCGCGGCCGGGGAGGGCATGTTCTCCTACTGCCTCTCCGAGCCGGAGGCGGGCAGCGACGCCGCCTCGATGACCACCAAGGCGGTACGTGACGGAGACCACTGGGTGCTCAACGGCGTGAAGCGGTGGATCACCAACGCGGGCGTGTCCGAGTACTACACCGTGTTCGCCGTGACCGATCCCACAGCCCGGTCGAAGGGCATCTCCGCGTTCGTGGTGGAGAAGTCCGACCCGGGCGTCAGCTTCGGCGCGCCGGAGAAGAAGCTCGGCATCAAGGGCTCGCCCACCCGCGAGGTCTACTTCGACAACGTCCGGATCCCGGCCGACCGCATGATCGGCGCCGAGGGCACCGGCTTCGCCACCGCCATGAAGACGCTGGACCACACCCGGGTCACCATCGCCGCCCAGGCGGTCGGCATCGCGCAGGGCGCGCTGGACTACGCCAAGGGCTACGTCCAGGAGCGCAAGCAGTTCGGCAAGGCGGTCGCCGACTTCCAGGGCATCCAGTTCATGCTCGCCGACATGGGCATGAAGCTGGAGGCGGCGCGGCAGCTCACGTACACCGCCGCCGGCAAGTCCGAGCGCGGCGACGCGGATCTGACCTACTTCGGCGCCGCCGCGAAGTGCTTCGCGTCGGACGCCGCCATGGAGATCACCACGGACGCGGTCCAGCTGCTCGGCGGCTACGGCTATACCCGCGACTACCCGGTCGAGCGGATGATGCGGGACGCCAAGATCACCCAGATCTACGAGGGCACCAACCAGGTGCAGCGCATCGTGATGGCGCGTCAGCTGCTCAAGGGCTGACGGCAGGGCGTTCGGGCGGGCGGGCCGGTTGCGTACCGGCCCGCCCGCGCTCGTTCAACGGCTCTCGGTGCCCTCCGGCCGGCCCGCGCCGCGCGGGGGCGCGGACCACGGCGACTCGCCGCCGGTGCGGCGGGGCAGAGGTTCGGTGGGGGCCTCGGGGTACGCCAGCGTGAGCGGCGGCGTGTCCGGGTCCTTCGCCGGCGCCGGGGGCCAGTCGGTGAGCGTCGGCTTGTGCTCCGCCGGTGTGACGGCCGGGGTCAGCTCCGCCTCGGCCGTCGCGGGTGTGGCGGGGCGCCGCCAGCGGCTCGTGCTGAACACGGCCATCAGCAGCAGCACGCCGATGAGGAACAGCGTGCCGTTGTCGAGCGGGCCGCGCAGCGGCAGCGGGTCACCGAGCAGCTTCAGGTCGTCCGGCACCCGGTCCCGCACGCTGAACGGCGCGACGAACAGTCCGAGGTACGGGACAGCGAGCAGCAGGCCGGCCACCAGCGGGCCGAACGGCGAGAAGCGCAACGTGCCGAGCAGGCCGAGCAGGATGCCGGCGACGCCCAGATAGACGGCCGGCTCGATCAGGTTCGGCGTGCTGTACGTCCCGATCTCCACCCAGCGGTCGACGGTCCGCTCAGATCCGTCCTGACCGAGCGTGACGAGCACCCAGGTGACGGGTGCCACCGCCAACCCGGCGAGGAAGCTCCAGAGATGTCGCATCCGCGCACCGTACCGTTTCCGGCATGACAGATCATCCCGCGGTCCCGCCGGGTAAGCCGACCTCGTACTCCCGCGTCACGCTCAGTCGCATCATGACCGCGGTCGATGTCAATCTGTACGGGACCGTGCACGGTGGGGTACTGATGAAATTCGTGGACGACGTTGCCGGTGCGGCGGCTGCGCGGCACAGCGGCGGCACCGCGGTGACCGCCTCCATCGACGAGATCGTCTTCTCCGAGCCGGTCCGGGTGGGCGACCTCGTGCACGCGCACGCACAGATCAACTGGACCGGCCAGACCTCGATGGAGGTCGGGGTGCGGGTGGTCGCCGAGCGCTGGGACTCGGCCGAGGAGGAGCCGGTCAGGGTCGCCACCGCGTACCTGGTCTTCGTGGGCGTCGACGTGGGCGGCTCGCCCCGCCCGGTCCGCCCGGTGCTGCCCGAGACGCCGGAGGACGAGCGCCGCTTCCGGGAGGCCGAGATCCGGCGCGCGCACCGGCTCGCCCGGCGCCGCGCGATCCAGGCCCACCGGGCCGGCTGACCGGTGCCCCGCCCACACCGGCCCGGGGTGCGGGGTGTGGGCGGGGCACGCCCCGTACGGCGCACCCGGCGCGGACAATGGCGGCACGAGGTAGGGCAAGATGGCGCCACGGCTCCGGCACACCGTCGTGGCGGGCCCAGGGGAGGGTGGAACAGTGGCTGACGTGCTGTGGACGCCGCCGGCGGACGTGCGGGAGCGGTCCCGGATCGGTGACTACCTGCGCTGGCTGGCCGAGCACCGCGGGCTGGAGTTCGCCGACTACGACGCGCTGTGGCAGTGGTCGGTGACCGACCTGGACGCGTTCTGGCGCTCGATCTGGGACTGGTTCGACGTCGTCGCGCACACCCCGCCGAGCGCCACCCTCACCGACCGGGCCATGCCGGGCGCCCGCTGGTTCCCCGGCGCGACGCTCAACTACGCCGAGAACGTGCTGCGGATGCCGGGGCTGGACGACGACGACCCGGCGGTGATAGCACACGGGCAGACCCGCGCACCGGAGACGCTCACCGCGGCCGGGCTGCGTGAGCGGGTCCGCCGGGTGGCCGCCGGGCTGCGCCGCCTCGGCGTGGGGCCGGGCGACCGGGTGGCCGCGTACGCGCCGAACATCCCCGAGACGTACGTGCTGCTGCTCGCCACCGCCAGCCTCGGCGCGATCTTCTCCTCCTGCGCGCCCGAGTTCGGCACCCGCAGCGTCACCGACCGCTGGCAGCAGATCGAGCCCACGGTGCTGGTCGCCGTGGACGGCTACCGGTACGGCGACAAGCCGGTCGACCGGCGGGCCGAGGTGGCCGCGATCCGGGCCGCGCTGCCGTCGCTGCGGCACACGGTCGCCGTCGCGTACCTCGATCCGGACGGCCCGGCGCCCGACGGCGCGCTGCCGTGGGCGGAGCTGGCGGCGGACACCGACGAGCCGCTGACGTTCACGCCGGTCGCCTTCGACCACCCGCTGTACGTGCTCTACTCCTCCGGCACCACCGGCCTGCCCAAGCCGATCGTGCACGGCCACGGCGGCATCCTGCTGGAACACCTCAAGATGCTGGCGCTGCACCACGACCTGGGTCCGTCCGACCGGTTCCTGTGGTTCACCACGACCGGCTGGATGATGTGGAACTTCCTGGTCTCCGGCCCGGCGGTGGGCGCGGCGATCGTGCTGTTCGACGGCAACCCGGGCCATCCCGACCTGGGCGCGCTGTGGCGGCTGGCCGCCGACACCGGCACCACGTACTTCGGGACGTCCGCGCCGTTCCTGCTGGCCTGCCGCAAGGCCGGGCTGGTGCCGCGGGACATCGCCGACCTGTCCGCGGTGCGCGGCCTCGGCTCGACCGGCGCGCCGCTGCCGGCCGAGGGCTTCACCTGGGTGTACGAGAACGTCAGTGACCGCCTCCAGCTCCAGTCGCTGTCCGGCGGCACCGACGTGTGCACCGGGTTCGTCGGCGGCGTGCCGCTGCTGCCGGTGTACGCCGGTGAGATCGCCTGCCGGGCGCTCGGCGCGAAGGTGGAGGCCCGCTCCGCCGACGGCAGCGCCGTGATCGGGCAGCTCGGCGAGCTGGTGATCACCGAGCCGATGCCGAGCATGCCGGTCGGGTTCTGGAACGACCCGGACGGCGCCCGCTACCGGGAGGCGTACTTCGAGGTCTATCCCGGCGTGTGGCGCCACGGCGACTGGATCACCGTGAACGAGCGCGGCGGGTGCGTGATCACCGGCCGGTCCGACGCCACGCTCAACCGGGGCGGCGTACGGCTGGGCACCGCCGAGTTCTACTCCGTGGTCGAGGGACTGGACGAGGTGGTCGACTCGGTGGTCGTGCACCTGGAGGACGACGAGGGCGGCGCGGGCGAGCTGCTGCTGTTCGTGGTGCTCGCCGACGGCCTGGAACTTGACGACGAGATGCGGCGAAAGATCTGCCGGGAGCTGCGTACCGCCCTGTCGCCGCGGCACGTGCCGGACGAGATCCACCAGGTCCGGGCCGTGCCGCGCACGTTGAGCGCGAAGAAGCTGGAGGTGCCGGTGAAGAAGATCCTTACGGGCACCCCGGTGGACAGCGCGGCGGCCAAGGGCGCCCTGGCCAATCCCGAGTCCCTGACGGCGTTCGCCGCCCTGGCCCAGCGCCGGGCCGCCACCGACAGCCCTGTCTCCCCTCGCTGATCTTGCACTTTCCGCCCCGGCGAAAGGGGCGAATGCCCCGCGCCGAGGACCGAAAGTGCAAGATCGACGGGGACGGGGAGGGCGGCGGCTCAGGCCAGGGTGTGCGTGGTCTTCTCGGTTTCGGCGCGGGAGGCGAGGCGGGTCGGGTCGGGG
>NZ_RCVK01000220.1:0-6950 GCF_003667485.1 Micromonospora sp. BL1 | reverse complement strand
CCCTCGGCGTCGGGGCGCAGGGCGGGGGCGTTGCCGTAGACGTTCTCGGCGTTGGGCAGGCCGGTCAGGCGGACCGGGGTGCCGGCGGCGCGTCTCGCCAGCACCAGCACCGTCGACGTGGGCGCCTCGCGCAGGAAGACCAGCGTGTCCGCGTCCGCGTGCACCCAGCGCAGGCCGCCGTGCCGCAGCGCCGGCTCGTCGCGGCGCAGCGTCAGCAACGACCGGTACGCGTCGAACGTGCGCCGGTCCCAGCTCTCCGGCCGGTGCCACGGCATCGGGGTACGCGAGCCCTCCCCGTTCGTACCGGTCAGGCCCAGCTCGTCCCCGGCGAAGACCACAGGCGTGCCGGGCATGGTGGCGAGCAGCCCGGCCGCCACCTCCTGCCGGGCCGCGTCGCCGACCACCGTGCGGATCCGGGCCGAGTCGTGCGAGCCGAGCAGCTGCCACGAGTGCGTGTACGACCGCCAGGACACCAGCGACCGGTAGGTGTTCATGGTGGCGAGGATCGCCGCGGCGTCGCGCCGCCGTACCCCGCCCGGGGTGCCGAGGAAGTTCGGCACCGGGTCGTCGCCGTGGCGCAGCCAGGACCAGACCGGGTCGGTGAAGCCGACGTAGTTCATCGTCCCGTGCCAGCCGTCGCGGTCCAGGTCACCGGTGTGGTCGTGGCCGTGCTCGGCGAGCAGCAGCCCGTCCGGCCGGGTCTGCGCCACCACCTCGCGCAGCAGCCGCGCCACCTCGTGGGTGTACGCGTCCGCGCCGCGCCGCCCGGTCATGTTCGCCACGTCGACCCGCCAGCCGTCCAGCCCGTACGGCGGGCGCAGCCAGCGGCGCAGCAGCGAGTCCTCGGCGGTGGCGAACCGGCGGCGCAACTCGGCGCTGCCCCAGTTCAGCTTCGGCAGCGACTTCACCCCGTTCCACGACTCGTAGTCCGAGCCGGGCAGGTCGAAGTAGTACAGCTCGCGTTCCGGAGCGTTCACGTCGGAGACGGCGGCGGTGAACCAGTGGTGGGCGTCGCCGGTGTGGTTGCTGGTGATGTCGCCGAGCAGCCGCCAGCCCCGGGCGTGCACCGCGTCGGCGAGCCGGGCCAGCGCCGCGTCGCCGCCGAGCAGCGGGTCGACGGTGTCGAAGCTCGACGCGTCGTACCTGTGGTTGGAGCGCGCCGGGAAGACCGGCGTGAGGTAGACGGTGTTGACGCCGAGCCGGTCCAGGTGGTCCAGGTGCTCGGTGACGCCGTCGAGGTCGCCGCCGTAGAACTGGCGGGGCGTCTCCGGGCCGTGGCCGACGACCGGGGTGTCCCAGTCGCACGGGATCGCCCAGTCCGGGGCGGTCCGGCCGTCGGCGGCGGCCGAACGGGCGAACCGGTCCGGGAAGATCTGGTAGATCACGGCGTCGCGGGCCCAGGCCGGCGGCGGGGCGTAGCCGACCAGCTTGAAGTCGCCGTTGTCCGGTACGTCGTGGCCGGCCAGCCCGGCGGCGTTGAGCCAGCGGGCGCCGCGCTCGCCGTCGAGCAGGAAACGGTAGTTGCTGACCGGGTTGCGGACCTCGACGTCGGCCCGCCACCACACGTCGCCGCCGTCGGTGCGGTCGATCCGCGCCTCGGCGAAGCGCGGCTCGCCGTCGCCGGTGGTGCGCACGTGCACCTGGGAGACGCCGGATCCGGCCGGTACCCGGACGAAGACCGGCACGGTCTGCCCGAGCGCGGGCTCCTGCTCCGGGACGTAGGTGGCGGAGCCGTCGTGGTGCGGCTGAAGAGACATGGTGCTGCCTTTCGCGTCGTACCGACAGGGAGAGGGGCGGGCACCCGCCGCGGCCGGTTTCACCCGACCGCGGCGGTCCGCCCGGAAACCGCTCCGGTGTACGCCGACACGACGCCCTTGCCGCAGCGTGAGCCGAGGAGGCTCAGCCCTTGACCGCTCCGGAGGTGAGTCCGGAGACGATGTAGCGCTGGAGCAGCTGGAACACCAGCACCGTCGGGATCGCGGTGAGCAGCGTGCCCGCCGCGAACATCCCGAAGTTGTTGTTGCGCTCGCCCGCGACCAGGCCGTACATGCCGACCGCGAGGGTCTTCGACTCGGGTTCGGTGAGGAACACGTTGGCGATGATGAACTCGTTGATCGACCCGATGAACGCGAGCAGGCCGGTCACCGCCAGGATCGGCGCCACCAGCGGCAGCATGATCCGGAAGAAGACCTGCACGTGCGACGCGCCGTCCATGGTCGCCGACTCGTCCAGCTCCTTCGGCAGGGTGTCGAAGAAGCCCTTCATCAGCCAGGTGTTCGCGCCGAGCGCGCCACCCATGTAGAGCAGGAACAGGCCCCACGGGGTGTTGAACCCGATCGCCGGATAGAGGTCGGTGAGCGTGGTGAAGATCAGGAAGATCGCCACGATCGCCAGGAACTGCGGGAACATCTGGATCAGCAACAGCGCGAGCAGGCCGACCCGGCGCCCGGCGAAACGCATCCGGGAGAACGCGTACGCCGCCAGCGACGACAGGAAGATCGACGCGAAGCTGGCCACGCCCGCGAGCAGCAGCGAGTTGAGGAACCAGTGGCCGAACGCGGTGTTGTCGAACAGGTTCGTGAAGTTCTCCAGCGACACCCCGGTCGGCAGCAGCTCGGTGGAGGAGAGCGTGCCGAGCGGGTTGAACGCCGCCGAGATCACGAACAGGATCGGGAAGAGGCTGAACACCACCGCCAGCACCCCGACCAGGTGCCGCCAGCCCACCTGGGCGAACCAGCGTCTGCGCGAGCGGCGGACCGGCCGACGGGTGGCCGTGGGTGTGGGCGTCTCCGCGATGCTGGTCACGAGTACACCTCCTCCTGCTTGCGGGTCCGCCGGAAGCTGATCGCCGACACCGTCGCCACGATCGCGAAGATGAAGATCGAGACGGTGGCGGCCAGGCCGAACTCGGCGCCCTGCGCGCCGAACGCGAGCCGGTACGTGTAGGTGATCAGCAGGTCGGTGGCGCCGTTGGTCGGGTTGTCCGGCGCGAACGGGCCGCCCTCGGTGGTGAACAGGATCGCGTTGACGTTGTTGAAGTTGAACGCGAACGACGCGATCAGCAGCGGCGACAGCGCCACCAGCAGCAGCGGCAGGGTGACCGCCCGGAACGACTGCCAGGGCGACGCGCCGTCGACCGAGGTCGCCTCGGTCAGCTCCCGCGGGATGGCCTGCAACGCGCCGGTTGCCACCAGGAACATGTACGGGTAACCGAGCCACAACTGCACCAGCACCACCGCGATCCGGGCGGACCAGTTGCCGCCGAACCAGTCGACGTTCAGCCCGAACAGGTTGTTGAGCAGGCCGAAGTCGGTGTTGAACATGTCCCGCCAGATCAGCAGCATGGCGAACGACGGCATGGCGTACGGCAGGATCAGCACCATCCGGTAGAGGTTGGTGCCGCGCATCCGGGGTGAGTGCAGCGCGAGCGCGATGGCCATGCCGAGCAGGAACGTCAGCCCGGTGGAGCCGATCGCGAACGCGAAGTTCCAGGCCAGCGTGCCGAAGAACGGGCCGGAGATGTTGCGGTCGGTGAGCACCGTGGCGAAGTTCTTCAGCCCGACGCCGACTTTCCAGCCCTGGGCGAGGCGTTCGCCGTCGGCGGCGACGAAGGAGCCGGACTCCTCGTCGGCGGTCCACGTCTTGCCGGTCTCGCTGTCCTTGACGCAGTCGCACGCGGCGTCGTACGCCCGGATCGCCTTGCCCTCGTACGCGCGGGTCAGGCCGTTGGAGCGGATGGCGCCCTCGTCGGTGGGCACGACGAGCGCGGTGACCGCGTCGCTGCGGCTGCTGGCCTGCCCGATGTTCAGCAGGGTGTAGCCGTCCGCGGCGGTGATCTTGCCGCTGAGGCTGCTCACCTCGACGTCGGCGGCGTCGAGCTTGCGCAGCCCGTCCGCGTCCCCGGCGAAGACCTCCTTGGTCTTCGGGTCGCTGAGCAGGAAGGTCAGGGAGCCGGTCGCCGGGTCGCCGGTGGTGGCGATGGTGAGGTTGTACTCGGTCGAGCCGGGCACCTGCTTCACCGAGGCGGTCTGCACGGCGACGATCGCGTCGTCCTTGCTGCCGCGGTGCCCGTCGCCGAAGTTCGTGAACGCGGTGCTCGCGGTGTAGAGCACCGGGAAGACCTGGAACGCGATCAGGAAGAGCGTGCCGGGGACCAGGTACTTGGCCGGGATGTGCCGGCGGCTCAGGTAGAGGTAGAACAGGCCGGCGGTGGTGACCGCCAGGACGCCCAGCGCGATCCAGTGTTCGGCCTCGATGAGCGGGAAGGCCGCCCAGATCGCGATCCCGGCCACCAGGCCGAGCAGGACCACCTTGACGACGAGGCCGGTCGCGGTGATCGGCGCGTGTTGCCGCGCGGTACGGGACGTGCGCGGGAGCCCACGGCGTACGGGCTCCCGGCCCGGGGCCTGCGGTGCAGACCCCGGGCCGGACAGCGGCGCGCTCATTACTTGATCTGACCCTGGATGGTCTTGCCGGCGGCCGTGATCGTCTTGGCCGGGTCGGCGCCGCCGATGATGGCGGCCTCGGCCTTGCCGAACGGGTCCCAGATCGCGGCCATGGCCGGGATCGCCGGGAGCACCTGGCCGTTCTTACCGGCCTCGGAGAACTTGGCCAGGTCCGCGTCCTCGCCCTTGACCTGGTCGAAGGCGGCGGTCAGCGCCGGCGGGCGCGGCTCGGCCTTGTACAGCGCGACGGCCAGCTCGGGCTTGGTCACGTAGTTGGTGACGAACTCCTGGGCCAGGGCCTTGTTCTTGCCCTTGGCGGCCACGTAGAACGCCTGGACACCCACGAACGGCTGGGCCTCCTTGCCACCGGCGAAGCCGGGGACCGGGGAGATGTCGTAGGAGATGCCGGCCTTCTTGGCGTCGGCCACGGCCCACGGGCCGGAGACCAGGAACGCGCACTTCTTGCCGGTGAAGGTGGCGATGGAGTTCTCGCCGGTGATGGAGCGCTTCAGCGCACCCTCGCCCTTCTCACCCAGCTTGGCGATCTTCTGGAAGGCAGCGATCGACTCCGGCTTGCCCACGCCCAGGTCCTTCGGGTCGTAGTCGCCGTTCGCCGCGGTGCCGAACAGGTAGCCGCCGCCCGAGGTGTAGAGCGGGTAGATGTGGTACGCGTCGCCGTTCTGGCCGGACTGGAGGCACAGGATCTCGCTGGCCTTCTTCTCGGCCTTGAGCTTCTTGCCGGCGGCGACCAGGTCCTCGATCGTCTTCGGCGCCTCGGGGGCCAGCTCGGTGTTGCGGATCAGCGCGACGTTCTCGGTGGCGTAGGGCACGCCGTAGAGCTGGCCGTTGAACGTGACGGCCTTGACGGCGGTCTCGTTGAAGCCGGCCTTCTGCTCGGCGGGGAGCTGCACCGGGTCGATGGCGCCGTTCTGGACCAGGTTGCCGATCCAGTCGTGCGCGCCGACCACGACGTCCGGGCCGCTGCCCTGCTGAGAGGCGGTGACGAAGTTGGTCTGCAGGTCCTTGGAGACGGCCTGGACCTCGACGGTCACACCGTTCTCCTTGCCGAACTCCTCGGCGAACGGCTTGAGGGCGGCCGTGCGCTTGTCGTCGGCCCAGATGACCAGCTTGCCGCCGGTCGCCTTGGCGGACTCGTCGGCGGCCGGCTTGTCGCTGCCGCTGTCACCACAGCCGGAGGCGGCGAGCGCCAGGCCGAGGACGGCGACCACACCCGCGGTACGGATGCGCATCGGTACTCCTGTCGTCATGGCGGCCCGCCGGGGGAAGGGCGGCCCGCCAGTGGAAACCTCTGAAAGTTCTTGCTGACCGGCGCCGAGATGCTGCGCCGCTGCTCTCGCATGTTGCGGGGACGTTAGCAAGAGGTTGCAGAGAATGGAAGGGCTTGCAGAAGTGTACGCAAGACTTTGCCGTTGGGCTAAAGTGCCGCACATGCGCGCTCGACTGTCCGACATCGCCCAACAGGCTGAAGTCAGCGAGGCCACGGTGTCGCGGGTGCTCAACGACCGCCCCGGCGTGGCCCCCGAAACCCGCCAGGCCGTCCTCACCGCCCTCGATGTGCTCGGCTACGAGCGCCCCGCCCGGCTGCGCAAGCGCAGCGCCGGACTGGTCGGCCTGGTCGTGCCGGAGCTGGACAACCCGATCTTCCCGGCGTTCGCCCAGATCATCGAGTCCGCGCTCGCCCCCACCGGCTACACACCGGTGCTCTGCACGCAGACCCCCGGGGGCGTCCGCGAGGACGAGTACGTGGAGATGCTGCTGGACCGCCAGGTCTCCGGCATCGTCTTCGTCTCCGGCCTGCACGCCGACACCGCCGCGGACCACGACCGCTACCGCACGCTGCTGGCCCGGCCGCTGCCGATCGTCATGATCAACGGGTACGCGCCCGGCATCCCCGCGCCGTTCGTCTCCTGCGACGACCGGGAGTCCGCCGAACTCGCGGTCGCCCACCTGGTCGCGCTCGGGCACCGCCGGATCGGCCTGATCACCGGCCCGGACCGGTTCGTACCGGTGCAGCGCAAGGTCGCCGGCTACAAGGCCGCGATGGGGCGCCTCACCGACATCGCCGAGGACGAGCTGGCCGACCTGACCGAGCTGTCCCTGTTCGGCGTCGAGGGCGGCGAGGCAGCCGCCGGCCGGCTCATCGAGCGCGGCGTGACCGGGCTGGTCTGCGGCTCGGACCTGATGGCGCTCGGCGCGATCCGGGCCGCCCGGCAGCGCGGGTTGTCGGTGCCCGGCGACATCTCCGTGGTCGGGTACGACGACTCCCCGCTCATGGCGTTCACCGACCCGCCGCTGACCACGGTGCGCCAGCCGGTCGCCGCCATGGCCGTGGCCGCGGTGCGGGCCCTGGTCGACGAGATCAACGGCCACCCCTCCCCGAACTCCGAGTACCTGTTCCGCCCCGAGCTGGTGGTACGCGGCTCGACAGCGGTGGCGAAGCCGGCAACTCCCCCCAGCCGCCAGCGCCCCGCCTGTCTCTTATAC
>NZ_RCVK01000103.1:0-7065 GCF_003667485.1 Micromonospora sp. BL1 | reverse complement strand
TGACCCGGCAGCGGACGCCGGTACGGCGAGCCCGACCACCAACGCCCCGGCCACGCCGGCGGCGAGCCAGCGGGGGAACCGGTGCATGTGACGCTCCTCTACTCCGAGGCCGGCCTCGTAAGGCCGGCGATCGGAGTCTGCGACGGCGTCCGCTGCCGGGTCACCGGGTACGGGCCGCCGCACCGGCGACATGTCGCCGAGTGGACACGAGCACGACGGAGTGGAGGCCGGGACGCCGGAGACCGTGTCGCCCAGTTCGCGTGCCGCCGCTTCCTCCGGCGGCGGCCCTGCGACCTGTCGGCCCGGCCGGGGTCGACACCCGACCGGACACGGCGTGCCGGTCCGCCCGCCGCGGCCGGCTCACGTCGCTCCGGCGTCCCGACCGTCGCGGCCCCGACCACCCCCTGGCCGAGCCCGCGACAGGTGGGCCGCATCCGGGAAGCGGCGGGCCTCACCGCCGCGCCCGGACTCACCTCATCGCGGCCCGTACGCCCACCGTAACGCGCGCGAGCGCCGGGACCGGTGGGCCGAACGGAGATTTCCGCTGAGCCGCTGGTCAGCGACGGTTGCCCCGCCAGCCCTGGACGGGAAGGTCGAACTTGGCCACCAGCCGGTCGGTGAACGGGCGGGCCCGCAGCCGGACGATGCGCACCGGCAGCGTGCCCCGGCGCACCGTGACCCTGGCGCCGGGCGGCAGGTCGTAGACGCGCCGCCCGTCGCAGCAGAGCACGGCCAGGGTGGTGAACGGGTCGACGGTGATGACGAACGTCGACGTGGGCGCGGTCACCAGCGGGCGGCTGAACAACGCGTGCGCGCTGATCGGCACCAGCAGCAGCGCCTCCACCTCGGGCCAGACCACCGGACCGCCGCCGGAGAACGCGTACGCGGTCGAGCCGGTGGGGGTCGCGCAGATCACGCCGTCGCAGCCGTACCGGGACAGCGGCCGGCCGTCCACGTCGACGAGCAGCTCCAGCATCTGGGCGCGCTCGCCCTTCTCCACGCTGATCTCGTTGAGCGCCCACGACTCGATGGTCGGTCCGCCCTCGAACTCGGCGGTGACGTCGAGGGTGAGCCGTTCGTCCACCGTGTAGTTGCGGTCGACCACGTCACGCACGGCGGTGTCCAGGTCGTCGATCTCCGCCTCGGCGAGGAAGCCGACCTTGCCCAGGTTGATGCCGAGCAGCGGCACCTTGGTCGGGCGGGCCAGCTCGGCGGCGCGCAGGAACGTGCCGTCCCCGCCGAGCGCGAACACGATCTCGGCGCCCTCGGCGGCCTCCGGGCCGGTCACCGGCACCACGCCCGGCAGGTCCAGGTCGTCGGCCTCCTCGGCCACCACCCGCACCTCGAACCCGGCGGCGATCAGGTCGGCGGCCACCGCGCGGGCGTGCTCGGTGCTGCGTCGACGGCCGGTGTGCGTGACCAGCAGCGCGGTACGGCTCACCCGGACACCTCCTCGGTCGTGGCCGCCGTCGCGGCGGCGCCCTGCGGGCCGGCGGCCACCACCGCGCGGACCCGCTCCGGATCCGCGGCGGGCGCGCCCCCGCGCAACCATACGAAGAACTCGACGTTGCCGCTCGGCCCGGGCAGCGGGCTGGCCGCCACGTCGGCCAGGCCGAGGCCGAGCCCGGCGGCCGCCGCGGCCACGTCGAGCACCGCCTCGGCGCGCAGCGCCGGGTCGCGGACCACGCCGCCGGCGCCGACGCGCTCCTTGCCGACCTCGAACTGCGGCTTGACCATCAGCGCCAGGTCACCGCCGGGGCCGGTGCACGCGGCCAGCGCGGGCAGCACCAGCCGCAGTGAGATGAACGACAGGTCGGCCACCGTCAGGTCGACCGGGCCGCCGATCGCCTCCGGCGTGAGGGTACGCACGTTGGTGCGCTCGAACACCCGGACCCGCTCGTCGGTCCGCAGCGACCAGGCGAGCTGCCCGTAGCCGACGTCCACGGCGACCACCTCGGCGGCGCCGCCGCGCAGCAGCACGTCGGTGAACCCACCTGTCGACGCCCCGGCGTCCAGGCAGCGCCGGCCGGCGACGGTCAGGCCGCCGGGGGCGAACGCGGCGAGCGCGCCGGCCAGCTTGTGGCCGCCCCGGGAGACGTACTCCTGCGCCGGGTCCTCGCCGGTGACCAGCAGCGGATCGGCCGGGTCGACCATCGCCGCGGGCTTGCGCGCCCGCACTCCGCGCAGCTGGACGCGACCGGCCTCCACGAGCGCGGCGGCCTGCTCCCGGGAGCGGGCCAGCCCACGCCGGACGAGTTCGGCGTCCAGCCGGGTACGACGAGCCATCAGGTGTGTCTCCGCCTCTGCTCAGGCCTGGTCGATGGTGGCGAGGGTCTCGCGCAGCGTCTCGTACGCCGCCTCGTACTGGGCGATCTGGTCGGCCGGGGCGAGCGCCTCGGCGTTGGCCATGCCGCGCACCGCGGCGTCCACCGCCGGGTGCCGCGCCTCGCCGACCTCCTCGACCGGCGCGGGGCGTACCCCCGGGGGCGGTCCGGGCCGCGGACCCGGCGGCGGGCCGGGCCGGGGCGCGGTCACGAGCCGGCCGCCCGGCGCCCGGTGGCCTTCTTCGCCGGCGCGGCGTCCGGGGTACGGGAGACCGTGGCCGGTGGCTTCTTCGCGATCGTCTTCTTGGCCACCGCCTTCTTCGCCACCGCCTTCGACGGCGTCGTCGCCGGGGCCTTCGAGGGTGTCGTGGCCGGGGTGTTCGGCGGCGTCGTGGCGGAGGCCGCCTCTGCGTGGGACGGCTCCGGCTCGGACGGCCCGGCCTCGGACGACTCGCTCTTGGACGGCCCGCCCTCGGGCGACTCCGCCTCGGACGACCCGGCGGCGTCCGGCTCGGTCTGCGCCGGGGCGGTCCCGGCCGGTCCGGCGGACGGCTCGGGCCGCGTGGCGCCCGGTTCGAGGGTGCCGCGCGCCTCGCGGAGCTGCCGCTCCAGGTCGTGCACCCGGCGGGTCAGCTCGGCGACCTCGTCGGCGGTGGCCAGCCCGACCGCGCCCAGCGCCCGGTCCACCTCGAAGCGGACCAGCTTGGTCAGCGACTCCCGGTTCGCCAGGCCGGTCGCGACCAGTTCCTCGGCGAGCGTCTGGAGCTGGGCGGCCGTCGCGCCGCCCTGGCCGACGACGCGCATGACCGCGTCCTGTGCCTTCTTCCGGGGCGCCTCCGTCAGGCCCATGGCCAGCTCGAGGTAGGCGCGCCACGCGTCCTGCATGCCTGAGTCCTTCCGCGGGGCGAGGTGTGCAGGTGCCACGCTACCGGGCACCCCGGACGCCCCATTGCGGTACGGTGCCGGGAACGGCGTGGTTCGTGGTGAGGAGACGATGTGGCCAGCGTGGACGAGTGCCGGCAGGCGTTGCAGGACCTGGCCGCGCGGCTGGACCGCAACGCCGAGGCACAGGGCCGCATCGACCTGGACCGCACCCTGGCCTGCCGGATCACCGACCTCGGCACCGCGTTCCACGGGCGGCTGGAGGGTGGCCGGCTGGTCGACCTGGCCGACGGCGACGACCCGAAGGCGAAGATCGCGCTGAGCACCGGCAGCGACGACCTCGTCGCGCTGGTGCACGGCCGGCTCGACGTCATGTCGGCGGTGGCCTCCCGGCGGGTGTCGATCAAGGCGAACCCGTTCGACCTGATGAAGCTCCGCAAGCTGCTCTGAGCGGGCCGGCGCCTCAGTCGTCGAGGCCGAACGCGGCGAGCGCTTCCGCCGCCGCCGGGGACTGCGCGCGCACGCGCGGCCCGGCCGCCGTCGACCAGGCCACCGCGCAGAGCGCGGCCAGCGCGTCCAGGGGCGCTCCCGCGCCGTCGAGCACGAGGTCCGCGCCGGACTCCGTCACCGACCAGCCGCCGGCCGTCGCCCGGCCCGGCACCGCCACCACCGCGGCCGGGTCGAACAGGCCCGCGAGGTCGAACGAGACGTACGCGGGGCGGCGCTCCTCGGGTGCGGCCAGCAGCTCGGCGGCGTCGCTGACCCCGGTCAGCACCAGCAGGCTGTCCAGTCCGGCCCGGCGGGCGCCCTCGATGTCGGTGTCCAGCCGGTCGCCCACCACGAGCGTGCGCCCGGTTCCGGCGCGCCGCGCGGCGGTGGTGAACAGCGCCGGCTCCGGCTTGCCCACCACCACGTCGGGGTCGCGGCCCAGCGCGGTACGCAGCACCGCGACGAGCGAACCGTTGCCCGGCAGCGGGCCGCGCGGGCTGGGCAGGGTGCGGTCGGTGTTGGTGGCGTACCAGGGTGCGCCCGCCCGTACCGCCAGGGACGCCTCGGCCAGGTCGGACCAGCCGACCTGCGGGCCGTAGCCCTGGGCCACCGCGGCGGGCTCCTCGTCAGCGGTGGACACCGGCCGCAGACCCACCGCGCGCAGCTCGGCCCGCAGCGCCTCCGCGCCGACCACGAGCACGGCCGCGCCCTCGGGCAGCCGGTCCCGGAGCAGCTCGGCGGTGGCCGCCGCAGAGGTGAGCACCTCCGCCGGCCGCGCCGGAACGCCCATGCCGGTGAGCAGGTCGGCCACCTCGCTGGAGCGGCGGGAGGCGTTGTTCGTCGCGTACGCGACCGCCCGCCCCTCGGCGTGCAGCCGGCCGACCGCCTCGACCGCGCCGGGGATGGGCCGGTCGATCAGGTAGATGACGCCGTCCAGGTCGAAGACGACAAGCGAGTACGCCTCGACCAGCGGGCCGCCCGCCCCGGCGCGGTCGGGTTGTCCCCGATCCGCGCCGGAGGCGGAGTCACCGGCGTACCCGGTCATCGGCGGTCCGCCGCCTCGCCCTCGCCGCCCGCGGCGTCACCCGGCGCGAGCCGGTCGCCGCCGGCCTCGTCCGCCGGGGTGACGGCCGCTGCCTGGGCAGTGCCGGTCGGCGCGGTGGTGGCCGGCGCGGTGGTGGCGGGTTCCTCGTTCGCCGCGACGAAGGTCGGGGTGGTGGCGGTGCTGGTGGCGAGCGAGCCGGCCTCGGTGTCGGTCAGCTCGTCGTCGGCCAGATCGCCGGCGTCACGGTCCCGGTAGCCGGCCCGTGCCGCGTCCCCGCCGGCACCCGAGGTGACGTCGCCGCCGCCGCTCAGCCGCGCGTCGTCCTCGTCCTCGTCGAGGTCGTCGTCTTCGTCGTCCTCGTCCTCGTCGTCATCGTCGTCGAGGTCGTCGTCGTCTTCGTCATCGTCGAGGTCGTCGTCTTCGTCCTCGTCGTCGTCGCTGGCGGCCTCGGCCGACGGCTCGGACGCGTCCGCGTCGTCCTCCGGCTCGTCGTCGCCCTCGATGACCACGCCGTCCAGCTCCAGCAGCCGCTCGGCGGCGTCGGTCTCCCCCTCGGAGTCGACGTCGGCAGCCCGGGAGAACCACTCCCGCGCCTCCTCGCGCCGGTCCACCGCCAGCAGGGCGTCCGCGTACGCGTAGCGCAGCCGCGCCGCCCACGGCTCGGTCGAGTCCCCGGTCAGCTCGCGGACCTGGAGCATCGCCACCGCGGCGTCCTTCTGCCCGAGGTCACCGCGCGCCCCGGCGGCCACGATCAGCAGCTCGATCGCGACGGCCTGGTCGAGCTTGTCCCGGTCCGCGCCGCGGAACAGGTCGATGGCCCGCTCCGGCCGACCCAGCGCCCGCTCGCAGTCGGCCAGCACCGCCAGGTGGCTCTGCAGGCCGGTCATCCGGTGGTACGTCCGCAGCTCGGCGATGGCGGTCTGCCACTCACCCGCGTGGTACGCGGCCAGCCCGACGGCCTCCCGCACTGCGGCGATCCGCGAGGCGAGCCGGCGGGCCGCCATGGCGTGCGCCAGCGCCAGCGCCGGATCCTCGTCGATCAGCAGACCGGTCGCGACCAGGTGCCGGGCGACCGTCTCCGCCACCGGCTTGGCGAGGGAGAGCAGCTCGGCCCGGACGGCCGAGTCGAGGTCGCTCGCGACGACGTCGTCGGGCAGCTCCGGCGCCTCACCGGTACGCCCCTCGCCACGCTCGTCCTGGCGCTCCCGCTGCGGGCCGTAGCCGCCGGTCCGGCGGTCGTCGCCACCCGGCCGGTCGCCGTAACCACGGCGCTCACCGTCCCGCTCGCCCCGGTAGCCGCCCGGCTGCCGGTCGTCGCGACGGAACCCACGGTCACGGTCGCCGCCACGGAAACCGCCCTCACCGCGTTCGCCGCCGCGGAAACCGCCCTCACGGTCGCCGCCCCGGAAGCCGCCCTCACGGCGTTCGCCGCCGGCGTAGCTCTCCCGGCGGTTGCCGCCGCCCTGGTAACCGCCTTCGCGACGGTCACCGCCACGGAAACCGCCCTCACGGGCGCCGCCTTCACGACGGTCACCGCCACGGAAGCCGCCCTCGCGACGGTCGCCGCCACGGGCGCCACTGTCACGGTCACCACCACGGAAACCGCCCTCACGACGGTCACCGCCGCGGAAGCCACCGTCACGGAAGCCACCGCCCTCACGACGGTCGCCACCACGGAAGCCGCCCTCACGACGGTCACCGCCACGGGCGCCACTGTCACGGTCACCACCACGGAAACCGCCCTCACGACGGTCACCGCCGCGGAAGCCACCCTCGCGGTCGCCACCACGGAACCCGCCGCCTTCACGGCGGTCACCACCACGGAAACCGCCCTCACGACGGTCACCGCCGCGGAAGCCACCCTCCGGTCGCCGCCACGGAACCCGCCGCCCTCACGACGGTCACCGCCGCGGAAACCGCCTTCACGACGGTCGCCGCCACGGGCGCCACTGTCACGGTCACCACCACGGAAGCCACCCGGGCGGTCGTCGCGGCCGCCCCGGTACGAGGGACGGTCATCGCGACGGCCGTCGCGGCCGGCGTCACCACGCCCCTGGCCGCGGTCGGCGCGATCCTCGTAACGACGGGGGCGGTCCCCGCCCTGGGGTCCTGAGCTCACAGGTACATCCTTCCTGATGGCGTTTCCGCCGAGAACGCTAACGCAGTCGAGGGCCGCCCCTGCTGGGGCGGCCCTCGACTGGAAGATTGTCCGGCGGTGTCCTACTCTCCCACACCCTCCCGAGTGCAGTACCATCGGCGCTGGAGGGCTTAGCTTCCGGGTTCGGAATGTTGCCGGGCGTTTCCCCCTCGCCATGACCGCCGTAA
>NZ_RCVK01000243.1:0-54402 GCF_003667485.1 Micromonospora sp. BL1 | reverse complement strand
CCACGAGCCCACCGGCGGCGATCAGCCCGGCGGGCGGCGGCGGCAGCGCGCGTACCGCCGATCCGACCAGGACGGCCGACGCCATCGCCAGCGCGGGCCCCGGCTCGGTCGGCAGGTCGAACAGCCGGGCGGCGGCGACTGCCGACCCGGCGACGACGAGTCCGGCAACGGCCGTGACGACGCGCTGCCGGTGGCGTACCAGAGCGAGCGCGCCGACCACGACGGCGGCCGTGCCGCCGGCGAGCCAGTACCGCAGTCCCCAGCTCGCGGCGATCGCGACCGCCTGGACGCCGATCGCGGCGAGCAGCACCACGGCGAGCCCCGCCGTCGCCGCCACCCGGGTGAGCCGTTCGGTAGCCATGCCCAGCACGCTAGGAGATCGCCGGCCGCAGCGGACCGGCCGAAAGTAGGGGCCGCCGCGCGCCGGACCCTGCTCCGGACCGATGTCCGCCGGTCGCGGCGTGCCCAGGATGAGCCGCATGCATCCACCACTCGCCCTGCACGCCGAGCGGCTGACCAAACGGTACGGCCGCCGCACCGCGCTTGCCGACTGCGACCTGAGTGTTCCGCGCGGGCACGTGGTCGGCCTGGTCGGCCCCAACGGCGCCGGAAAGTCCACGCTGCTGCAACTGGCCTGCGGGCTGATCGCGCCCACCTCGGGTTCGCTGACGGTGCTCGGCTCGCCGCCGGCCGCCGACGCCGCGCACCTGGCCCGGGTCGGCTTCGTCGCCCAGGACACGCCGGTGTACGCCTCCCTCACCGTCGCCGAGCACCTGCGGATGGGCGCCTGGCTGAACCCGTCCTGGGACGCGGCGCTGGCCCGGCGGCGCGTCGACGAGGTCGGCCTCGACCCGGCGCAGAAGGCGGGCCGGCTCTCCGGCGGCCAGCGCGCGCAACTGGCCCTCGCGCTGGCCGCCGCGAAGCGCCCCGAACTGCTGATCCTCGACGAGCCGGCCGCCGCGCTGGACCCGCTGGCCCGCCGCGAGTTCATGCACGGGCTGGCCGGCTTCGTGCGGGAACTCGGCGCCGGGGCGGTGCTCTCCTCGCACCTGCTCGGCGACGTGGCGCAGGTCTGCGACCACCTGGTCGTGCTCTGCGCCGCCCGGGTCCAGGTGGCCGGCCCGGTCCCGGACCTGCTCGCCACGCACCGCAAGACCGCCGCCGCGCCCGCCGGGGCCGAGGTGGTCTGGGCCGAACCCGGCCGCGTCGTGGTCCGGGGCCCGGCGGTACGCGACGGCGCGCCGGTCACGCTGGAGGAACTGGTCCTGGCGTACCTGTCCCGGGCCGTCGCCCGCCCGGCGGTGACCCGATGATCCGGATGACGCTGCGGCAGTTCCGCCTTCCGGCGCTCGTCGGCGCCGTCGCACTGGTGCTGGCCGGCGCCTACCTGCTGCGGCTCGGCGCGGACATCCGGGCCGTGCCCGATCCGGCCCGGCTGCCCGACCGGTACGCGCAGACGATGCTGTTCCTCGCCGGCGGGTTCGCGCTGGTGCCCGCGCTGATCGGCGCGTTCTGGGGTGCGCCGCTGGTGGCCCGGGAACTGGAGCAGGGCACGCACCGGCTGGTGTGGAACCAGAGCGTGCCGCGCCGCCGCTGGCTGGCGGTCAAGCTGGCGGTGCTGTCGGTGGCCGCCGCGCTCGTCGCCGGTGTGCTCGGCGCGCTGCTGACCTGGGCGGCCGCGCCCGTCGACCGGGTCGCCGGCGACCGGTTCAGCACCGTGCTGTTCGGCGCGCGCGGCATCGCGCCGGTCGGGTACGCCGTGTTCGGCCTCGTCCTCGGCGTGGTGGCCGGGCTGGTGCTGCGCCGCACGCTGCCGGCCATGGCAGTGGTGTTCCTGGCCGTGGTCGTGGTGCAGCTCGCGGTGCCGAACCTGCTGCGCCCGCACTACCTGCCGCCGGAGCGGGTCACCGTGCCGATGACCGCGGAGGCGGTCAACCGGGCCCGCAACCTGGGCAGCATCACCGGCTCGCCGGTCGTCGGCGGGCTGGACGTGCCGGGCGCGTGGGTCACCGACATCAGCCCGCTGCGGACCGCCGACGGGCGGCAGCTCTCCGACGAGGCGTTCGGCACCTGTTTCCGTGACCCGCCGCGCACCGGCGCCAGCGGCACGTTCGGCGACACGGCGGTCTGCCTCGGCAAGCTCGACCTGCACGTGGACCTGGCCTACCAGCCGAACCGCCGGTTCTGGGCGTTCCAGTGGATCGAGCTGGCGCTGCACCTCGGCGCGGCCGGTCTGCTGGCGGCGTTCGGCCTGTGGCACGTCCGGAGACGGGCCGGCTGAGCGGACGGGGGCGGACGGTCCGGGCGCCACGCGCGCCCGGACCGCCGTACCTAGCGCTTCAGCAGCGCACGCAGCGCCTCGGCGATCTCGCCCGGCGCCTCCTCGGCCATGAAGTGCCCGGCCGTGGTGGTGCGGTGCTCCAGGTCCGGGGCCCACGCCCGCCACACCGCCGCCGCGTCGTAGCCGAGCACGGCGCCCCAGTCCTGCTGGATGACGGTGACCGGCATGGCCAGCCGTCGCTCGGCGTCCCGGTCCGCCCGGTCGTGCGCCACGTCGATCCCGGCCGACGCCCGGTAGTCCGCGACGATCGAGTCGACCGCCTCCCGGGAGGCCCGCAGGTACTCGGCACGCACCTCGGCCGGCATGGCCGCCGGGTCACCGGCCCAGGCGTCGAGGAAGTGCCCGAAGAACGCGTCGGCGCTGCCCGCGATCATCTTCTCGGGCAGGCCGGGCGGCTGGGCCATCAGGTAGAGGTGGAACGCCACCGACGCGGACACGCCGTGCAGCACGTCCCACATGTCGAGGGTGGGCAGCACGTCCAGCGACGCCAGGTGGGTGACGGTGTCCGGGTGGTCCAGACCGGCCCGGACCGCGACCAGGGCGCCCCGGTCGTGCCCGGCGAGTGCGAACCGCTCGTGGCCGAGCGCGCGGGCCACCGCCACCACGTCGGCGGCCATGGTCCGCTTGCTGTACGTGTCCTCGGCGGCGGCGGCCGGCTTGTCGCTGGCGCCGTAGCCGCGCAGGTCCGGGCAGATCACCGTGTGCTCGCCGGCCAGGTCGGCGGCGACGTGCCGCCACATCAGGTGGGTCTGCGGGAAGCCGTGCAGCAGCACGACCGGGCTGCCCGAGCCACCCACCGCCACGTTCAGCGTCACGCCCTCGGCGACCGGAACGCGCTGGTAGTCGAATCCCGCGATGGCGGTGCTCATCTCGATCCCTCTTTCGTCTCGTCGTACCGGTCCAGCGTGGCGGCGCCGGATGAGCATCCGATGAGCGCGATACGGTGACCCCTGGTCGAGGAGGGTCGGTGCCTGTCGGTTTCGGTGTGCTGGGTCCGGTGACGGCCTGGGACGACGCCGGTGCGCCGGTCGACCTCAGGGGGCCCCGGCACCGGGCCGTGCTGGCGCGGCTGGTCGCCGCCCGGGGCCGGACCGTGCCGGTCGGGCAGATCGTCGACGACCTGTGGGACGACCCGCCGGCCGGCGCGGTGGGCGCCGTCCGCACGTTCGTCGCGGCGCTGCGCCGCCGCCTGGAACCGCACCGTCCGCCACGCGAGCCGGCCCGGCTGCTGGTTACCGACGGACCGGGGTACGCGCTGCGCGCCGCCCCGGACACCGTCGACGCCTGGCGGTTCGAGGACACCGTCACCGCGACTGCCGAGGCGCTGCCCCGGGCCGCGCTCGACCGGCTCGACGAGGCGCTGGGCTGGTGGCGCGGACCCGCGTACGCCGGCTTCGACCAGCCGTGGGCACACGCCGAACGGTCCCGGCTCGACCAGATCCGGCTGACGGCCGTGGAGCGGCGGGCCGAGGCGCTGCTGGCATTGGACCGGGCCGCCGACGCCGTACCCGATCTCGACGCCCACGTCGCGGCGTACCCGTGGCGGGAAGAGGGGTGGGCGCTGCTGGCGTCGGCGCTCTACCGGGCCGGGCGGCAGGCCGACGCGCTCGCCGTCCTGCGCCGGGCCCGGGAACTGCTGCGCGACCAGCTCGGCCTGGACCCGGGGCCGCGGCTGCGGCGGCTGGAGACCGACCTGCTGCGCCAGGCCGAACCCGAACCGACCGGTCCGGCGCGGGTCTGGGCGGAGACCGCCGCCGCGTACGAGCGCAGTGTGGTGCCCGGCGCGCGGGCCCGGCTGGAGTCGACGGTCGGAATGCTGCGCAGCCTCGCCGTCACCGGGCCCGGCGGACTGGAGGCCGCCCGGGACCAGCGTGAGGCGGCCATCACCGCGGCCGAGCACCTGGGCGACCCGGAGTTCACCGCGCGGGTGATCGGCGGGTACGACGTACCGGCGATCTGGACCCGCTCGGACGACCCGGCGCAGGCCGCCCGGGTGGTCGCGGCGGCACAGCGGGCCCTCGCCGGGCTGGGCCCGGACGCGCCCGAGGCGACCCGCGCCCGGCTGCTGGCCACCGTCGCGATCGAGTCCCGCGGTACGGCGTCGCCCGGACCGGCGCAGGCGGCGCGGGAGGCGGAGGCGATCGCCCGCCGGGTGGCCGACTCGGCGCTGCTGGCGCAGGCGCTCAACGGCGTGTACATGCAGACGTTCCACCGGGCCGGGCTGGCCGCCGAGCGGGACGCGATCGGTGCCGAACTGGTCGCGCTCGCCGCCCGGCACGGCCTGGCCACAGCCGAGATCCTCGGGCACCTGATCCGGGTGCAGGCGCGCGGCGCGCTCGCCGACTTCTCCGCCGCCGACGCGCACGCCGACGCGGCGGACCGGCTCGCCGCCCGGCACGAGAGCCCGCTCGTCGGCGTGTTCACCGGCGGCTACCGGGCCATGCGGACCGCCGCCACCGGCGCCGCGTACCCGCAGGCGGAGGCCGCGTACCGGTCGTGGGCGACCGCGCTGGCCGGCTGCGGGATGCCCGGCGTGGAACGGGGGCTGCTGCCGCTGGCTCTGCTCTGCCTGCGGGTGTGGCACGACCGGCCCGCCGACTTCCCCAGCGACACGGACTGGGGCCCGTACGCGCCCTGGGCCCGCCCGCTGCTCCTGCTCGCCGACGGCCGCCGGAAGGAGGCCGCCGCCGCGTTGCGCCGCACCCCGGCGCCACCGCGTGACCTGCTGCTGGAGGCGCTGTGGTGCCTGACCGGCCGCGCCGCCGTGGCGCTGGGCGACCGGGACGCGATGCTCCGGGCGCGGGACGCGCTCGCCCCGGCGGCGCCGGAGCTGGCCGGGGCCGGCAGCGGCCTGCTCACCGCCGGGCCGGTCGCCGCGCACCTGGACCGCCTCGACGCCGCACTTGGCGTGTCCGACGGCCAGGACGGTTCATGAGGGCGGCTCGCAAGGAACGTGTCCTCGGCTAGGGTGCGGCGATGGACGAGCTGAGGCACCTGTTCCGGCGCGCCGCCGACCACGCGGCCGGCTACCGGCTGTCGCTGCCGGACCGGCCGGTCGGCGTACCCGTGGACCAGGCCGCGCTGACCCGGGCGTTCGCCGGCCCGCTGCCGGACGCGCCCACCCCGCCCGAACAGGTGCTCGCGGAGCTGGTGACCGCCGCCGAACCCGGACTCGTGGCCACCGCCGGGCCGCGCTACTTCGGCTTCGTCATCGGCGGCGCCTCGCCGGCCGCCACCGCCGCGGACATGCTGGCCGCCGGGTGGGACCAGAACGCGTTCAACGCTGTCACCTCGCCCGCCGCGGTGGCCGCCGAGTCGGCCGCCGGTACCTGGCTGAAGGAGCTGCTGGGCATCCCGGCGACCGCGTCGGCCGGGTTCGTCACCGGCGGGCAGGCCGCGAACACCGCCGGACTCGCCGCCGCCCGCCACCAGGTGCTCGCCGACGCCGGCTGGGACGTGGAACGACGCGGCCTGCACGGCACGCCAGCGATCCGCGTGTTCGCCGGTGCCGAACGGCACGCCACCATCGACAGGTCGCTGCGGCTGCTCGGCCTCGGCACCGACGCGCTGCGCCCGGTGCCGACCGGCCCGCAGGGCGCCATCGACCCGCACGCGCTGGCGGCGGCGCTGCGCGACGCCGGTCCCGGACCGACGATCGTCTGCCTGCAGGCGGGCAACGTGAACACCGGCGCGTGCGACGACCTGCGCCGCGCCTGCGACCTGGTCCACCGGTACGGCGGCTGGGCGCACGTGGACGGCGCGTTCGGGCTGTGGGCGGCCGCCAGTCCGGCCACCCGGCACCTGGTGGACGGGCTGGAGGCGGCCGACTCGTGGGCCTGCGACGGCCACAAGTGGCTGAACGTGCCGTACGACACCGCCTTCGCGTTCTGCGCCCGGCCCGACGTGCACGCGGCGGCCATGTCGTACACGGCCGCGTACCTCGTGGGTTCCGGTGGCGTGCCCGCGGGCGCGGACCTGACCGCGGAGTCCTCCCGCCGCGCCCGTGGGTTCGCGGTCTGGGCGGGCCTGCGGGAGCTGGGCCGCGACGGCGTCGCCGCCCTTGTCGAGCGGTGTTGCGCGCTGGCCCGGCGGTTCGCCGACGGGCTGACCGCCGCCGGGTTCGAGGTGGCGAACGACGTGGTGCTCAACCAGGTGCTCGTCGGATTCGGCGACGACGCGCGCACCGACCGGGTGGTGGCCGCCGTGCAGGCCGACGGGACGTGCTGGGCGGGCGGGACGACGTGGCGGGGCCTGCGGCTGATGCGGATCTCGGTGTCGAACGCGACCACGACGGAGGCCGACGTGGACCGGTCGGTGGCGGCGATCGCCCGGCTGGCCCGCTGAGCGGCGTCAGCCGGCCAGACGCAGCAGGTGCCGCCCGGGGAAGGGGCCGCCGTGCTCCCGCTCCCAGGTGGCGAGGTGACGCTTCTTCTCCGCAGGCGTAGGCGCGAGGAAGTCGAAGTAGGCCAGGATCACCGTGCGGGCCTCGTCGACCGTGTACGACGCCCCCGACGGCACCGGTCCGAGGCTGTCCACGTTGACGCCGGTCGGCGTGCAGCGCACCACCGCGGAGTTGCCCTCGTACTCCTCGTAGTCCGAGCGCCCGGACATCACGTCGTCGATGCACTGCAGCAGCTCGAGGCAGTCCGGGGCGTAGGTCTGGATGTCGCTGACGAGCTGGGAGGCGAACGGGCGGAAACGCGCGTCGCCGCTGGTCATGGTGGGCGCGCCGTTCTGATTGCGCCCGAACTGGATGTCACCCACAGCTAGCGTCCCCCCACCGGCCAAGCCGAGTACCACGTCGTGCCACCGGGATTGTAGAAGCCCTCGACGAGCAGCCCGTTGGCCCTCCCCTGCCATTTGTTCGGGTCGTCCGGGTGCGGGCCGCCGGACCGGAACGCGCCCTCGATCGTCTCGTCGACCCGCTGCGGCGTCCAGTTGTCCGGGAAGAAGGTGCTCGAACCGCGCTTCTGACGCCAGACGCCGCCGTCGTCCTGCACGTCGACGCGGGCGCGGTACGTGCCGTCGGCGTGCCGTTCGAGGATCATCTCGCGGCCGTCCGCGTCGACGCGGACCCGGGCACCCGGCGGGTTCTCCCCCATGAACCGGTGGTGGAAGCCGGTACCCCGGGGCGGATTGGCGTTGGTGTTCACGTGACCGCGGAAGATGTGCGCGTAGCGGCGGTGCCGCATCCGGGCCCGGAGCCACTTCTCCACCGGCGTGAAGAGACCGGCCTTTCCCCGCCTACCCACCGAGCACCGCTTCGGTCGCCATGTTCAGCAACTGGTCGATGAGGACACCGGTGATGAGCTTGAAGATCGGGATCTCCAGCAGTGAGGCACCGAAGGTGACCACCGCCGTGGCGACCGCCTGTGCGATCTGGATGGCCAGGAGCGTCAGCTGCACGATCACGTTGATCTTCAACGCCAGGACGATCCCGGCGCACACCATGAGCCCGGTCCCGATGAGCGCCGCCGCGGAGGCCCCGTCGTCCAGGTTGGTCTTCGCCGAGTCCGCCGCCTGCCAGCTCGTCTGGAAGCGTTCGATGGCGTCGTCGCGGTTCTGGGTCCACATCTGCTGCGCCGACCGGTCGGCGTCGGCCACCGGAGCACGGAGCCGGTCCGGGAAGGCGAGCCACGCCTGGCCCATCTCCAGCAGCTTCGTCTCGTCGGCCTCCGGCCAGGTGTAGCCGAGCATGCCGAGCAGGGACACCAGTTCTCCGGGCAGGGTCATTCCCATGTCAGCCGAGCACCTCACGGAAGCGGCCGAGGCTCTCAGTGATCATGCGTTCGGTCTCCTGGTAGTTGAGGCCCATCACCCGGCTCAGCTTGCCGATGTCCTCGATCTCGACGAGGTTCGCGTCGTAGCTCTCCAGCGCCAGGTCGCGGATCGTCTCGTACACCATCCCGATGAGCGAGCCGAGGTCGTCGTTGCCCCACGGGGTGCCGAAGGCCGCCAGCTCGGCGTCGAACGCGGACAGCGCGGCACGCAGACGTTGCGCGGAGGCGACGATGTCGTCACCCGCCCCGATGATCGATTCGGGATCGATCTCGATCTCGCGAGCCATCAGCGCTCCTCTCCGTCGGTCATCGTCCCGGCTCCCGGATGGTCTGCATCACGCCGGTCAGTGCGCCGGTGAGCGCGGACATCTGGCGGACGCTCGCCTCCTGAAGCTCGCGCAGCCGCGCGTCGAGCGCCGCCGAGCCGATCCCCTGCGGCGCCGCCGCCTGAGGGATCTGCTCCAGCGCGCGGTTGACCGCGACCACCACCGACTCGCCGAGCTCCGCCGAGGACAGCCGGCGGGGCGGTCGGGTGACCTCCAGCCGGGTCAGCCGAGCCGAGCCGTCGACCTCCGCGCGCACGGTCCCGGCGTCATCGGACCCGCTCCACCGCTCGGCCCCGCCGTCGTCGGCCGTCCCGCCGGTTGCCGCGCCCAGCACGCCCATGACCTGGTGCAGGAGGTCCGCCGGCCCGTTCGCCGGGAGATCCCCGCCGAGCCCGGTCGCCGGACCGGCCTTGGCGACGGCCTCGGCGATCGCGCCGTGGAGACGGCGCATCGCCGACTCGCTCTCGGCGAGGACGGCCCCGAGGCTTCCGGCCAGCGCGGGCAGGTCGGGCGCCGGTTCGCTGCTCGCCAGGCTGCTGCGTGACGCGGTCAGCGCGTCGTTCACCGCCTGCTCGACCAGGCGGCCCAGCTCGTCCTCGGACAGCCGCATCAACGGCGCCGCCAGCTCCACCGAGCGCAGCCGCCCGTTCTCCGCCGTCACCTCGACCTGGCCGTCGGCGGCGCGGCCGTGCGCCTCGGCGGTGACGCCGGTGGCAGGCCCGCCGGCGCGCAGGGCCGCCAGCTCCTCGCGATAGCCGGAGACGCGCGCCGCGTAGTCGTCGGCCGTGGCGTCCTGTGTCATCCCGTTGCCTCCCCGTCACGGTCAACCAGACCCTAGCAACGCCCGGCTCGCCGGGACGTCCCTCCACAGGGGAGTGCGCTTGTCGCGGTGACGTCACGGGGCCCACACGCAGCGCGAGACGGTCGTGGCTGGCCCACCGGGCGGCACGCCCTTCGCGAGTTGGCTAGCCTTCGTCGCGCACGCCACACTGCAACCAGACCCGCACACTCTCGGTCGCCTCGGTCCTCCCGCCGAGCGCATCCCGAAGCTCGGCGGCGAAGCGTTCGCGTTGCTGGTCAGTCGGTAGCTGTTCGGCGGACATGGCGGAGAAGACGCCGCCGACCATGTCGTCGACGGTGAGTGGCGCGTCGTACCGCACCGACGTCTCCTCGTACCGATAACCGGCACGCACGAGCGCCTCCCGGTTGCGCCGACGCCCGTCCTCGTCGGTCTGGCATCTCGCCGTGACGGGGTGGCCGAGCATCCGCTCCAGGCATTCGCGCAGCGCGCGCGACCAATCGGCGTCCTGCGTCCACAGGGGTTCGCCGTTGGTGACGACGGCGATGCCACCGCCGGGGCGCAGGAACGGCCGGGCCGCCGCGAACAGGGCGTCGCGGTCCATGAAGTGAATGGCGACGGCGACGGTCAGCGCACCGACCGTCCGCTCGCCGACCAGCCGGGACAACGCGGGCACATCCCTGTCGCTGCCGAGCACCCACGTGGCGTTGTCGATGCCATGGTCGAGGGCGGTACGCCGGGCGATCGCCAGCATGTCCGCTTCCGGATCCACGCCGATGACCGCGGTCACCCGATCGGCGAGCGGGAGGCTCAACTGACCGGAGCCGCAGCCGAGGTCGACCACCGTGTCGTCGGTGCCGAGCTCGAAGGCTGCCGCCAGCGCGTCGAGCACCTCGGGCGGATAGCCGCGCCGATGCCGTGCGTAGTAGGTCGCCACCTCACCGCCGAAGCCCGTCGCCATGCCGGCAGCCTGCCCGCCGCGGCCGTCCCGAGGCCAGCCGTTCTGCTCAGGGCACGCCCCGAACGCCGCGCTCGTCCCCCGTGCGAGCTACCCGCAAGTGTCCACCGCACGGTGACGATTCCCGACCCGCGAATCCATAGCGTTCCAGGTGAACCGCGGCGCTCCGGCCGCGGACCTTCCGAAGGAATCGTCATGCGTGTGGTGAAGCAGCTCCTGGCCGTCGTCGCGGTCAGTCTCGTCGGCAGCCGGGCGGTCGTCGCGGCACAGGACAACACCTGGCTCAGCTTGATCCTCGGCGTCGCAACCGCCGCGGCGGCGATCATGGTGTACGGGTGGGTGGTGCGCCGTACCGAACGCCGCGAGGTCACGGAGCTGGCCCGGGACGGCGCTGCGGCCCGGCTCCATCGCGGGGTGCTGATCGGCTTCGCCATGTTCGCGGCGGTCATCGTCAACATCGCCCTCATGGGCGGCTACCACGTACACGGCATCGGGTCGGTGTCCGGCGCGGTGGGCATGGTCGGGTTCATGGCCGCCGCGGCGGTGACCGAGGAGCTGATGTTCCGCGGTCTGCTGTTCCGCCTGGTCGAGGAACGGCTCGGTACGTGGCTCTCGCTGCTGCTGACCGGCGTACTGTTCGGCCTGATGCACCTGCTGAACCCGGACGCCAGCCTGTGGGGCGCGACCGCCATCGCGATCGAGGCGGGGTTCATGCTGGCGGCCTGCTACGCCGCGACCCGCAACCTGTGGCTGCCGATCGGGCTGCACTTCGGCTGGAACTTCGCCGCCGGCGGCGTCTTCAGTGTCGTCGTCTCCGGCAACGGCGAGTCGACCGGGCTGCTGGACGCCAGCACGTCGGGTTCGACGCTGCTCAGCGGCGGCGACTTCGGGCCGGAGGGCAGCCTCTACACGGTGGCCGCCGGGGCGGCGCTGACTGTGGTCTTCCTCTGGCTGGCCCACCGCCGCGGCCACATCGTGCGGCGCCGCCGCCGTGCGGTCGAGGCCCCGGCGGAGAGCGTTGCGGTCTCCTGATGATCACCCGACGGATGCTCCCGGACTCCTGGCGGCACTGGCCCGTCACGGTCCGGGATCTCCCGCTCGCCCTGGTGATCGCGCTCGCGGCCGTGACCCCACCGCTGCGTGGCATCGGTACGCAGCTCGGCGACCTGCCCGCGCGGCCGTTCGACGCGCTCACAGTGGTGGTGATCGCGCTGGAGTGCCTTCCGCTGGCGCTGCGCCGCAGCCGTCCCGCGCTGTCCCTCGCCCTCGTGTCACTCGGCTTCGCCATCGACCAGGTGCGCGCGTACCACACCTTCGCGGGCGCCGCGCTCGCCGTCGCGCTGCTGAGCGCGGGCGCCCACCTGGACCGGGTCCGCCGTACCACGGTGCTCGCCGGCTCCCTCGCGTACGTCGGACTGGCCGTCGCCCTCGACCGCCAGGGGTCGACCGAAGGGGTGGTCGGCTTCACCACGTTCTACCTGCTGCTGGCGCTCGCCTGGGGCACCGGGTCGTGGCTGCGGCAGAACCGCATCGCCGAGGCCGAACGCCGCCGGCACGTGGCCGAGACCGCCCGCGCCGCCGAACGCGCCCGCATCGCCGGCGAGCTGCACGACGTGGTGACCCACCACGTGACGGCGATGGTGGTGCAGGCCGAGGCGGCCCGCTACCTGACCGCCGCGCCCGACCGCCTCGACGCCGCCCTGACCGCCGTCACCGACACCGGCCGCCGCGCCATCGGCGACCTGCGGGTGCTGCTCGACGTGCTCAACCCCGACCACGGTACGGAGGCACGCACGCCGTCCGTCGGCGAGCTGCACGCCCTGGTGGAGCAGACCCGCCGGGCCGGGCAGCCGGTGGAGTTCACGCAGGAGGGCAGCCCGGCGGAGGTGACCGGCGGCGCGGAGGTGGCCGCGTACCGGGTGGTGCAGGAGGCGCTGACGAACGCGCTCAAGTACGCCCACGGCCGCCCCACCACCGTCCACGTACACCATGGCGACAGGGAGATCACTGTGGAGATCAGCACGGACGGCCCCGGCACGCGCGCCGCGGGTCCGGGCGGCAGCGGACGCGGCCTGGCCGGGCTGCGCGAGCGCGTCACGGTGCTCGGCGGCGAGTTCGACGCCGGGCGCCGGGCCGGTGGCGGCTTCGTGGTCCGGGCACGCATCCCCACCGGGAGCGCGTCGTGACCGCCCCGATCCGGGTGCTCGTCTGCGACGACCAGGCCCTGATCCGTACCGGATTCGCCACCATCATCGGCGCGCAGCCGGACATGGAGGCGGTGGGTGAGTGCGGCGACGGCCGCGCCGCTGTCGACCTCGCCGGCCGCCTGCGGCCCGACGTGGTGGTGATGGACGTCCGCATGCCGGTGCTCGACGGCATCGAGGCGACCCGCCTGCTGGCCGGCGCCGGCGTCGCCCACCCGGTCAAGGTGCTGGTGGTGACGACGTTCAACCTCGACGAGTACGTCTACGAGGCGCTGCGCGCCGGCGCGAGCGGGTTCCTGCTCAAGGACGCCCCACCGGCGCAGCTGCTGCACGGCATCCGCACCGTCGCCTCCGGCGCCGCGCTGCTCGCGCCCGAGGTGACGCGGCAGCTCGTCGGCCGGTACGCAGCGCGCATCCGCCCGGCCGAGGGGACGCCTGGGGACGTCGGGCTGACGCCGCGTGAGCTGGAGGTGCTGCGGCTGATCGCCGACGGGCTGTCGAACAGTGAGATCGCGGCGCGGCTGGTGATCAGCCAGGAGACGGTGAAGACGTACGTGTCGCGGATCCTGACGAAGCTGGACCTGCGGGACCGGGTACAGGCGGTGGTGTACGCGTACCGCACCGGCCTGGTCACCTAATCTACCCGTCAGGAACCGACACCCCGTCGTCGTCGAGGGGTGAGCCGTCCAGGGCGCGGTCGGTCTCCGCTGCGGTCAGACGCACGATCACGTCCCCGTCGGAGGTCGGAAAGCGGGTGAAACGCAACAGGACGAACCCCGAACGTTTGCTGCCCCGCACACCGTTGTCGAGGGGCATGGTGTGCACACCCTCGACGAGCCATTGATAGAGCGGCTGCGCGTCGGCGTCACGCCAGCCCTTCAAGCCGGCATGGTGAACCGCCAGGGTCAGCTTCTCGGCCAGGTACTCGGGGTCACAGACGCTGGTGATCGTCAGATCGAGTTCCGCGAACCGGTGCGCCGGCCCGAAGTGCCACAGTGCCCGCACCTCGCGGACCCCCGGGGTCAGCGGCCGTCCGACGAACAACCAGTCGTACGCGTCCAGGAAGGGTGCGTGGCGCTTGAGCCAGCTCTGCCTTTCCTGCTCCCGCACGACCCAGGGCAGAGGGATCTCGTTGAACTCGTCGGTCCACACCACTTCGGGGATCTCCCAGGCGTCGAGCCAGGTTCTGACGCGCTCCCGGTTGGCCAGGAACGCGGCTCGCAGTTCCTCGTGCTGACGGCGTCCGGTCATCGGATCACTCTCCGTAGTCCCAATCGAGGCCCCAGATGCGGACATTGCCCTGGTGGTCGCCGGTGACGACGGTGCCGAACGCGTCGTCGGCGCGTATCGCGTTGACCCGGACGTGGTGACCGTGCAGGGAGCGGATCCGGCGTCCGGCGCGCAGATCCCACACGTCGACGGTCTGCTCTCCCGGGTCTCCGGCCACCGCGAACCTCCCGTCGGGCGACACCACCACCTCCTCGACCCCGGAGAGGCTTCCGGCCGGGCCGTCGAGAGCCCTCCCGTCGAACACCAGCTCTCCGCTCGCGGCGTCCCACACGACGAAGCCGGTCAGCCCGGCGATGACGGCGAGCCGACGGGAGTCCGCGAAGGCCAACGCCGCCGACGAGCTGTGCTTGACCCGGTCGAGCCGGTACGACGGGCGCCTGTCACCCGGTCGCCACGCGGTCAGGCGGGTCATCCCGGCCAGCAGCAGCATCCCGGAGGCGAACCGGATCTCCGTGTGCCGGTCGACGTCCGCAAAGGTCTTCACGGGCTTTCCGGTGTCCATCGACCGGACCTCCACGGCGGCCGCGTCGTGGGTTCGCAGCTGCACGGCGATCGAGCGGGACGCCTCGTCGGCCGTGACGCCGACGATCGTGCAGGGTCCGGTGCGGACCGTCGCGACGCAGGCGGCCGCCTCCAGCGACCACACCGTCGCCAATCCATGGCCGAAGCCGACCGCCAACAGGTCGCCCGAGATGTCGAGCGTGGTGTTCCCGTCATCGCGAGGCAGGGCGCCGGCCACCTTGAACCGGGGCTGGAACGTCCTGGTGTCGTGGCAGGCCACCGATCCGTCCGAGTAGCCGATGATCACGTCCCGGCCGCCCCTGGCGAAGGACAGGCTGGTGGCGGGGTTCCGCCGCTCGGTGACCCCGCCTGCCTTCTCCAGCGTCTCCAGGTCGAAGATCTCGACCTCGTCGACGTTGGCCGGGAAGGCGAACAACCGGCCGGAGGCGCCGACGTCGAAGGTGCCACGGGCGAGCATGACATCGGACAGCTCCTGCTCCAGCCAGATGCCGGTCAGTCCGGTGCGCCGCAGGTTCCGGCCCAGGGCCCCGGAGGCCCGGCGTAGCCGCGGGTGACGTTCGTGGCCGGGAACGGCACGCGCCTCGCGGATCGCGTCCGCCGCGCGCCGATCCTCTCCGGCCGCGATCATCGCCTCGACGCGTTCCATGACCTGGTCGAACGCCCGCTCGTCGCGCGCGAGGGCACCGACCGGGCGGGGCGGCGCGTACGACCAGGGAGCGAGGTGCCCGCTGAGCGGCATGGGAAGGCGGGAGAGCGAGGTCTGGCCGCTGTAGCCGTGCGATTCGGCGATGACCGCGTAGCCGCAGTCCCCGCTGAACGCCGTCGCGTCGCGACGCGAACCCCGCGCCCAGTCCTTCGGGAAGGTGCGGACGCATCGGCGGATGGCGAGTTCGAGGACTTGAAGGTCGCCGGTCCCGGGGTCGAGCAGCGCCCAACCGGCCCGGCCGGAGACGCCGAGCATGCGGTAACCGGTCAGCCAGGGGACCTCCCACCGTCGCGGTTCGTCCCAGACCCGCATGTCCACCACTGTCAGGGACTGGTAGCCGATCCTCAGGACCGTCGACCCGTCCGCCGCCAGGGCGACCTTCTGGCCGTCGCCGTCCATCTCGTCGGCGGGTATGTGCAGGCCCCGCATCCTCGTGTCCCGCAGGGGCCACCACTGCTCCACCCGGTGGTCGACAGCGGAGCCGGGGCGGCCCAGTGAGGCGGAGACGCACACCTCGGCGTCCGGGCCGAGGATCACCCGTGTGACTGTGCCGTCGTGGGGCCGGATGCCGGCGACCGGCTCCCACGCGCCGGTGCGGAAGACGAGGACGCGGCCGTCGGCCGTACCCACAGCCGCGAAGCCACCCTCGGGGCTGAGCGCCACGGATGTTCCTCCCTCCAGCCGGCCTTCGAGGTGGGCCGTGCCGTCGGCGAGCCGCCACCGCTCGACGCGGGAATCCTGGTAGCAGACGAGGATCCGCGCTCCGGCGTGGTCGATCGCGACGTCGACGGGAGCCGGGCCGGAGGCGGCGAGTTCCGCGACCACCCGGCCCGCGAAGGCGTCCCAGACCCGCACCCGCCCTGATTTCTCGGCCACCACCACGTGTGTCGCGTCGTGATCGCAGGCCATCGCGACGACCTGGCCGGACATCTGCCCGAACACCTCGAGCGTGCCCCTCGGCTCCAGTCGGGCACAGCGCTCCCGCGCGGCCGCGATCTCCGGCGAACCCGGATGCTTGCGGTCCGCCTCAGCCAGGTGCCGGGCCGCGAGGACGCCGTCACCGCGTTCCATGTGCACCATCGCGGCCAGGTAGTCCGCCTCCCAGGAGTCGCCCGTGGCGCGCAGTTCCGACAGGAGGGTCTCGTCGGTGACCATGCCGTCGGCCCATCTGAGGAGCCCGTGGTTGTAGACCGCCCGGACGTTGTGCGGGTCGATCGCCTTGGCCCGCTCGAACATCTCGATGGCCCGGCGTTGGTCGCCGAGGTCCCACAGGGACAGCGCCTTGTTGGACAGGCCGTCGGCCTTGAGAGACGGCGGCACCCGGTCGGGGTGCGGGTAGGGACCCGATGTGCAGTCCGCGTAGACGCTCAGCAGGACGGCCTCCGCCTCGGCGGTGTCGCCGATCCTCGACCGGGGGTCGCGCGCCAGGCAGCCGGACAGGAGGTCGCGCAGCGGCTGCGGGAGATCTCCGCGTAGCGACGCCAGCGCATCCGCACCGTCGTGTCCCCACTTCCACAGCCGGCGCCCGTGCAGCAGCTCGATCACCGTCAGCGCCCAGGACCACATGTCGCTGGTCCGGCCGATCCTTCCGTCCGGATCGACCTGCTCCGGGGAGCAGTACTGCGGTGTGAATCCGCCGAGCGTCGCGTACGAGGTCTCTACGCCACCCGCTGCGCTGTGCGACACGGACGCTTTCGCCTTAGCGGTGCCGAAGTCGGTCACCCGTGCGGTCTCACCGTCGTACATGACGTTGGAGGGCTTGATGTCCTGATGCACCAGACCTGCCGCGTGCGCGTGGCCGATGCCGCGCAGCATCTGGATCGCGACGTCCAGGGCCCGCGGGAGATCGCGGCACCGCCCGTCCCGCACCGCCGCCGTCAGGTCGCCGCCCGCGACCCATTCGGCGAAGACCACCGGGTACGCCCCGACGCGCTGCACATAGTTGCAGCCGACGACGTTCGGGTGCGGGTCGAGATCGGTCCAGGCCTGCGCCTCCTGCGCGAGCAGGTCGAGGATCCCGGGCGCCGAGGCCAGGTCGGGGCGCGGCGTCTTCACCGCCAGGTCGACGCCCCAGCCGAGGTGATGCGCGCGGTAGACGAACCCCGTGCCGCCGGTTTCGACGACCTCCTCGATGCGGAACGTGTCGAGGACGGTCTCCCCCGGCCGCCACCGGATGACCTGCCCCGCGTCCACGCCGAGGCCCTAGCCGACGAGCGCCACGTAGATCGGGCTGCCCAGCAGCGTGCCGTTCGGGCCCGGCCTCTCGGCCAGCCGCTTCGCGACGAACTCGACCCGTTGCGCCGGCCCCGGGAGCGCGGCCCCGATCTGCGCCAGCGACTCGTGGAAGCGCTCGTCGTCGAACTCGCCCGGGTCGGCTCGCAGTTCCTGAAGCTTGCGGAACAGGTACGGCGGGACCGATCCGACCGGTTCGGCGTCACCGCCACCGACCACGTGCGACGCCGACCCGCCGAGGACGACGACTTGGTCTTCGAGCGTCCCCGCGAAGACCACGATGCCGGCCGTCGGGAAGACCTGCCAGCGCATCTCCAGGCAGGCCTGGACGTAGGGGCGCTCCTCGTCCGCGGCGCCGATCTGGTCGGCGTCCTGCAGGTGCCGGACCACTTTCTCCAGCTTGTCGAGGTCGTGGCGCTCGGGCAGGACCGCCTTGCGGCTGTAGCGGACGACCTTCAGGTCCACGGCGAGCTCGGTCTCGTGCTGCGCGGAGGAGGCGACCTGCGCCGCCAGGAGCCCGATCTTGAGATGCGACAGGTAGAGGTAGTACTTGAGGCTCAAGATGCACTCCGGTAACGGGGAGACGTCCGAAGCCCACCCTACGTGGCGCACGCTCGACATGCTGACCCTCGATCGACGATGATCGGTGTCCGCGCGTCATATCGCGCGCGACGCCGCGCAACACGGCCCGTCCTCAACGGGTTGAACCGCCACGGGTTTTGTAAAGGCCTTGATGTGCGCTGTCCTTAATCTGACAGTCATTCGTAATCGCTTGGCTTCAGCGAGTCACAATATCCACACTGGCGTATGGCCCGCTCGGACGGTATGCCAGATGTAAGCCAAAGCCGCCACTCGTCACTCCGGCCGCAGGTACGCGCGCCCGACGGCTTCCCTCCGTCACTGCAGCCCTTGCTGGCGCGGATCGCCGACCGGCGCGCCGCCCGCAGTGAGGCGACCCTGCAGTCCGACATCCGCCAGCTGCTGCTGGCTGGCGATTTCGGACTCTCTGGCTGCCACCTCGACGACATCGACCTCGAGGCCCCGGCTGGCGGTGGCCGGCGCATCGACATCGAGGTCGGCTACACCATCATCGAGGTTAAGCGAGGGCTCCAGACCGGTCGCCCACTCCGGGATGCTGAGCGCCAGCTCGCTGGCTACGTGTGGTCGCGGTGCATGGAGAGTGGCCAGAGGTACGTCGGCATCCTCACCGACGGCGCCACCTGGCGGGCATATCACCTGACCGGCGACGAGCTGACTCTCGTCGACACCCATACGGTCGCTGCCACCCGCCCCGACGGTCTGGCCCTCTTCTATTGGCTGGAAGGTGTGTTGGCGACGAGCCAGCGGGTCCGGCCGGCTCCCGGCGAGGTGGCTCGCCGCCTCGGCGCGCAGAGCACCTCCCACAAGCTGGATCGTGCCGCGCTCGCCGCGCTCTACGCCGAGCATGAACGGCTGCCGACCGTGGAGTTGAAGCGGAAGCTGTGGGCGGAGCTGCTCGACAGCGCCCTGGGCACCCAGTTCGTTGACGATCCGGACCTGTTCGTCGAGCACACCCTGCTGATGAACAGCGCATACATCATCGCGCACCTGGTCGTCGGCATCGACGCCCTGGAGTTGCAGCCGCAGGACCTCATCACCGGGCAACGGTTCGACCAGGCCCGCATCCTGGGCGTGGTCGAGCACGATTTCTTCGGCTGGACCACGGAGGTGCCCGGCGGTCGCGAGTTCATCCAGGGGCTCACCCGGCGACTGGCCCGGTTCGACTGGCTGCGGGCCGACCACGACATCCTCAAGGTGCTCTACGAGTCGATGATCGGCCCGGAGACGCGCAAGCGGATGGGCGAGTACTACACCCCCGACTGGCTCGCCGAGCACATCGTCGATACCGTCGTCACCGATCCGCTGCGGCAACGTGTGCTGGATCCCGCCTGCGGCTCCGGTACCTTTCTCTTCCACGCGGTCCGCCGGTATCTCGCCGCTGCCGACATGGCGGACGTTCCGCTCGATGCCGCGCTGACGCAACTCACCCATCACGTGGTCGGCGTCGACCTGCACCCGGTCGCCGTGGCGCTCGCGCGCGTGACCTACCTGCTCGCCATCGGCCACCAGCGGCTGACCGACCAGCGAGGCGCCATCACCATCCCGGTCTATCTCGGCGACAGCATGCAGTGGCGGGAGCGCCGTGACCTCTTCACGGAGGAACACGTACGAATCAGTGCTGGCTACAACGCCAGCGCGGTCGAGGAGTGGCTCCGCTTCCCCAAAACCCTGCTCGACGAGCCGAGCCGCTTTGACCAGATCGTCTCCGGACTCGCCGGCATCGCGGCAAAACCGCGAGACCCGAACAACCCGCCGTCGCTGGCGGCGTTCTTCCACCACCTGCAGATCAGGGCTGACGACCAGCCGATGATTCGCGGCACCTTCGAGGCGATGTGCCGACTGCACGACGAGGGCCGCGACCACATCTGGAGCTACTACCTGCGCAACCTGGCCCGGCCCGTCTGGTTTGCGATGGACGACAACCGGGTGGACGTTCTCATCGGCAACCCGCCGTGGCTCTCGTACCGTCACATGCCTACCGGCATGCAGGCAATGTTCAAGAAGCTCTGCAGTGATCGCGGGCTGTGGCGTGGTAATCAGTTCGCGACGCAGCAGGACCTCTCCACCCTTTTTGTCGTCAGAACCATCCAGCAGTATCTCCGCGACGGTGGCGCGTTCGCCTTCGTCCTGCCCAACGCCGTGCTCGACCGCGAGCACTTCGAGGCCTTCCGCAGCGGGCGGTACACGGACGAGACTGAGCCGACAGACGTTGCCTTCACCGGCTCCTGGGACCTGCGCCGCCTGCGCCCCCATCCATTTCCCCGGGGCGCGAGTGTCGTCTTCGGCAATAAGGCGGCCACGGGCAGCCCTCACCGCCTTCCCTCGGTCACCGAGCGATGGACGGGACGCCTCGGCGCCGATGCCAGGAGATGGAAACAGGCGGCGCCGTCTATCAACCGGGAACTTGTCCCCCTGGGTGGGGCGTACCTCGCCGAGTCACCGTACAAGGCACACGTGCACAACGGTGCGACCATCTTTCCCAAGATCCTCTTTTTCGTCGAGGCAGATCCCGGCGGGCGGCTCGGCCTCGGCGTCGGCCGCCACGCCGTTCGCTCGGCCCGCAGCAACATGGAGAATCCTCCGTGGAAGGATCTGCCCGCTCTCGAAGGCGTCGTGGAGAGCGAGTTCATCCGCCCCGTGCTGCTCGGCGAGACGCTGCTGCCGTACCGGATCCTGCCCGCGAAGAAGGCGGTGCTTCCGCTCGACGGTTCTATCCTGATGACCGGGTCCGGCTCTCGACTCGACTACTACTTCGGTCTGGCCGAATGGTGGCGGAAGGCGGAAGCCACCTGGGAGGCGCATCGCAGCAGCGCCCGTCTAACTCTGGGTGAGCAACTCAACTTCCGACGCAAGCTGACCGCGCAGCTTCCCGCGCCGCCCCTCCGGTTGGCCTACTCCGCCTCCGGGATGCACGTTGCCGCCGCCATCGTCGACGACCCGGCCGCGATCATCGAGCATGCTCTCTATTACTGCACGATCGACAGCCGGGCGGAAGGTCACTATCTCAGCGCGATCCTGAACAGCCCGGCTCTTACCACGCTCGCCCGTCCGCTGATGTCATACAGCAAGGACGAACGTCATATCGACAAACACGTGTGGAAACTACCCATCCCCCGGTACGACGACGCAGACCGGACGCACCGACGCCTCTCCGAGCTCGGCCAGGACCAGTGTCAGTTCGTGGCTGGACTCGATCTTGAGGAGGGGCGAAGCTTCGTGACCCTGCGTCGACGCATCCGAGTCGCACTCGCAGGCCATTCGGCCACTGCAGAGATCGAGGCCACGGTCATGGAGATGCTCAGCTGATGGATGCTTCTGATCGCCGTCGAGCTGCGGGTCAACGGGGTGGGCACGCACGCTCGGGTAGTCCGTTCCGGCGCGACGCCGTACTCCAACAACAGGAACGCGCGCAGGGCGTCCGCAGGTAGCTCGGCGTCGAAGTGGATCCGATACCGCACTCTCTACCCCTCTCCGAGGTCCGCAGGTAACGCGTCACAGCGCTTGCCCCGGCAGCCCGCCGGGGAGTTGGCTGTCGAGTATGGCCCGCATCGCGTACCACGACGCCGACGCCGAGGCGTTCGCCGCGACCCGGCACCTCACCGACGACGGTCTCACGGCCTGGCGTGCCGCCGTCGCCCGCCACCTCACCCCGCGCCCGGGCACGCGACTGCTCGACCTGGGTGCCGGGACCGGCAGCTGGGCACGCGCGTTCACCGACTGGTTTCCCGGCGTCGAGGTGGTCGCCGTCGAGCCGTCGGCGGCGATGCGCGCCCGGTGCGCGTTCGCCCCGCTGATCGCGGGTGACGCCGAACGCATCCCACTCGCGAGCGGCAGCGTCGACGGCGCGTGGCTGTCCACAGTCATCCACCACGTGCCCGACCTGGCCGCGACGGCACGCGAGCTGCGCCGGGTGCTGCAGCCCGGCGCACCGGTGCTCATCCGGTCCGCGTTCGCCGGACGGCACGAGGCGATCACGCTGTTCGACTACTTCCCCGAGGCGATCCGCGTGCTCGACACGTACCCCGGCATCGCCGACGTCGAGGCCGCCTTCGCGGCCGCCGGCTTCGCCACCGCGGCGGTCGAGCAGGTTCCGCAGGTCACCGCGCCGTCGCTGCGGGAGGCGGCGGCCGGCCTACGCCGGGAGGCGCACACGCCGCTTCAGCTCATCACCGACGCGGAGTACACCGCCGGCGTCCAGCGGCTACGCGAGGCAGCAAGGACCGACGACGGTCCGGTCGTCGACGCCCTGGACCTGCTCGTGCTGCGCTGATCCCGGTGGTGCGCCCCGGCCGCGGTTAGGGTGGGGCGATGGATCATCGTCAGTGGACGGTCGTCGGGGCGCCGTCGAGCGCCGGCGCCCACACCCCGGGCATCGAGCGCGCACCCGCCGCCCTGCGCGCCGCAGGTCTGCTCGACCTGCTGGGCGCCGATGTCGAGGACGCCGGTGACGTGCCGGGCTTCCGGTGGCGGCCGGACCCCGCGTACCCGAGGGGCCAGAACGCGGGCGCGGTGGCCGCCGTCGCCTCGGCGGTGGCCGACCGGGTCGCGGCGGCGCTGGGCCGGGGGCGCGCGCCGCTGGTGCTCGGCGGCGACTGCACAGTGACTGTGGGCCTGGTCGCGGGTTGCGCGCGGGCCGGGCTGTCGCCCGCGCTGGTGTACGTGGACGGCGGCCCCGACCTCTACACGCCGGAGACCCGCGCGAACGGCAACCTGGACGCCATGGGGTTGGCGCACATGCTCGGGTTGCCGGGGACGCTGCCCGAGGTGGCGGGTGTCGGGCCGGCGGTGCCGCTGCTGTTGCCGGAGCGCGTGGTGGTGTACGGGGACTCGCTGCCCCGGGGTGACCACGAGCGTGAGCTGGTGGCGGAGCTGGGGCTGGCGTACGTGCCGGCCGAGGAGGTGCATGCCGACGCGCGGGCGGCGGCGCGCCGGGCCCGGTCGGTGGCCGAGGGCGTGGCCGATCGGTTCGTGGTGCACTTCGACGTGGACGTGCTGAGTTTCGTGGACGCGCCGCTGGCGGACGTGCCGGAGCCGTTCGGGCTCAGGCTCGACGAGGCGGCGGCGACGCTGGCCGAGCTGGTGGCGAGCCCGCGGTTCGCCGGGCTGTCGGTCACCGAGATCAACCCGGATCATCTGCCCGACGACGAGCTGCTCCCCCGGTTCGCCGGCGTGCTGGCCGGGGCGTTGACCGGGCGCTAGGCGGTTTCCGCGAGGTGCAGCGGCAGCACCTTCGCCGCGCTGACCGCCAGATCCCGGTCGAGCACCTCGTCGCGGGACACGAACACCATCGCTTGTCCCTCGCCGAGCACCACGTCCTCCTGCCGGGCGTCGGTGGCGCCACGGAAGACGTACACGGTGACGGTGTGCGCGAAGCCCTCCTCGTGCGGGCGGGGGCCGCTCCACAGCAGGTGCAGCTCACCGGCGGTCAGCCCGGTCTCCTCGCGCAGCTCGCGGCGGGCGGCCTGCTCCGGGGTCTCGCCGGGCTCGATGCTGCCGCCGGGCAGGCTCCACTGGTACGGCGAGACGGGCGCGTTGCCGTCGCGATGCTGCATGAGGATCGCGCCGGTCGGATCGACGAGCAGGACGAGAGCGACGTCGTATGCGGCCACGTCCCGAGCCTGCCACGCGGCACCGGCAACGCGCAGCCTCGACTTTCCGCCGCGCCGATCGAAAGTTCGACTCAGGGCACCGAAAGCCATAGACATATCGACATGCCTTTTGTAGCGTCGGTCACAGGCGACGAAGGAGTGCGACCATGTGCTACGGATTCGACGGACACGCCGCGCTGCGGCAGTCGCTGGACCGGCGCGACCTGCTGCGCGGCTCCCTGGCGGCGCTGGCCGGGATCGGGCTCGCGGCCGGGCTCGGCGCGACTGCGGCCCAGGCCGGCGGGGCGCACCACCACGGCCGGCGTCCGGTGCCGAAGGAGCTGATCAGCCTCCAGCTCTGGACCGTCCGCGACGCGCTGAACGGCTCTCCCGGCTACGACGCGACGCTGGCGCACCTGGCCCGGATCGGCTACCCGCGGATCGAGCTGGCACTCGGCTACTTCGGCCGTACCGCGCGGGAGCTGCGCCGGTTCCTGGACGGCATCGGCATCAAGGCCAGTTCCAGCCACGACGGCCTCGCCGCTGACGCCGCTGCGCTGGAGGAGAAGATCGCGAACGCCCGGACGCTGGGCCAGCGGTTCATGGTGGTGCCGTACCTGAACTCCGACCGCGAGGACGACTGGAAGCGCTGGGCGGAGCAGATGAACGTCGAGGCCGCCGCCGCGCGCAAGGCGGGCCTGCGGTACGGCTACCACAACCACGCGCACGAGTTCACCATCGACTTCGGCAACGGCCGGCGGCCGTGGGACGTGCTGACCGAGGAACTCGACCCGCGCCTGGTGCACCTGGAGATCGACATCTACTGGGCGGTCACCGGCGGCATCAACTCCGGTGAGGGCGTCGACGACCCGGAGGGCTTCACGCTCGACGTGATCCGCTCGGCGCCGCAGCGGGTGTTGCAGTACCACGTCAAGGACCGCGACCCGGCCACCGGCGACATGGCTGACCTGGGCACCGGGATGATCGACTTCGCGCGGATCTTCCGGGGGCACCAGGTCATGGAGTACATCGTGGAGAACGACACCCCGGATCTGACGCCGCAGCAGACCGCCGCCGTCGGCTACCGCTACCTGCGCCGCCTGCGGTTCTGACCTCCGGCGGGGCACTGATCGCCGCCGGACGTGACACGCTCGGGGGTGGGCCGGCGCCGACCGAGGGGGTACGCGATGACCGACGAGCCGGACGACGTCCACTACGACCGCCTCTACCGCGACGCCGACCGGCCGCCGTGGGAGATCGGCGGGCCACAGCCGGCGCTCGCCGAGGTCCTCGACACCGGGGTACGCGGCCCGCGCGTGCTCGACGTCGGCTGCGGCACCGGTGAGCTGGCGCTCGCGCTGGCCCGCCGCGGATACGACGTGACGGGTGTCGACATCTCACCGGCGGCGATCGACCAGGCCCGGGCCAAGGCGTCAGCGGCGGGCCTGCCGGTGCGCTTCGAGGTGTGCGACGCGACCGCGATCCCGGTGCCGCCGGTGCCGTACGACTCGGTGTTCGACTCCGGGCTGCTGCACTCGCTGGACCGGCGGGGCGCTGCCGTAGGCGACTACCTGGCGCTGCTGCCACGGCTGACCGCGCCCGGCGGTGCGGTGTTCGTGCTGGCGGTGTCGCCGGACGCGGGCGAGGGCTGGGGCCTGGACGCCGACGCCCTGCGCGGGGCCTTCCCCGAGCCGGACTGGACGCACGTCGCTGTCGAACGGATCGACGTGCTCGCCCGGGTCGGCGGGGCGGACCTGCGCCTGGCCGGCAATCTGCTGCGCGCCACCCGTTCCCCCGCCGGTCCCTAGCGCGCCTGGGTGGAACCGGCGAACGGTGAGCGGCGTCAGCGACGCCAGTGCTGGCGTGGGGCGTAGCCCTCGCGGCGCAGCCAGTGTTCGGTGTAGACGATGCGGTCGGCCTCGATCACGACAAGGGGGTCCTCGGGCGGCTCGGACAGCGACCGGCCCCGCTCGGCGTGCTCGTTCTCCCAGCGGAACGCGGCCCAGTGGCGGGCCCGGTCGGGGTGCTCGGGGCCGAGCACCCGGGCGGTGCCGAACACCTGGGCGCCGCGGCTGCTGGCGAGCCCGACCAGCGGGGCGAAGACGCCGACCGACACGCGCGGGTCGGCGGCGATGTTGCGCATCTTCGGTGAGCGCGGCGCGGCGGTGAACATCAGCGTGAAGTCGAGCGGGTAGTAGCGCACCGGCGTGGCCAGCGGCCCGTCCGGCCCGGCGGTGGCGAGCACGCACATGTTCTGCGACGACAGCAGGTTGAGGATGCGTTCGGCGAGGCGGTCCCGGTCCAGCTTCCGCGTCGGCGTCGGTCCGGTCAGCCAGGGGTTCGTCAGCGGCACGTGGCGTCCTTGATCATGACGGCACCCTACCGGCCGGGCTCAGGCGACCGGGGCCGTGCTGGCCCGCAGCACCACCTCGCCGGGCAGCCGCACGATCCGGCGGCGGCGAGCGGTGTTCTCGGTCAGGGCCAGCTTCATCGCCTCCTCGCCGAGCCGGTGCAGCGGCAGCGCCACTGTGGTCAGCGGCGGGGTGAGGTCGCGTACGACCGGGATGTCGTCGAAGCCGGCGACCGAGACGTCGCCGGGCACCGACAGCCCGCGGTCGCGCAGCGCCGCGTACGCGCCGACGGCCATCACGTCGGTGCACGCGAACACGCAGGTGGCGTCGAGCCCGCGGTCGAGCAGCTCGGTCATCGCCCGATAGCCGCCGTCGCGGGTGAACGCCGCCTCGGCCACCGCACCCGGGGCGAGCGTCACGCCGGCGGCGGCCAGTTCGTCGCGGAACCCGCCGAGCCGGTCGGCGACTGTGGTCAGCTCGGGCGGGCCGGAGAGCACCGCGAAGCGGCGGTGCCCCAGGCCGAGCAGCGCGCGGGCCAGTTCGGCGGCGCCGGCCCGGTTCTCCGGTAGCACGCTGTCGACCTTCAGGGTGCGGTGCCGGCTGACCACGGCGACCCGGCCGCCGCCGTCGAGGTACGGCGCCAGCTCAGCGGCCATGGCCCGTTCCCAGCGGGGGTCCTCGAATCCGGAGCCGATGAGCAGGATGGCCGGGGCGCGTTCGGCGCGCAGCATCGACACGTACGCGATCTCGCGTTCCGGGTCGCGGAACGTGCTGGCGAGCATGACCAGCAGGTCGTTGTCGGCGGCGACGCGCATGACGCCGCCGGCGACGGCGGCGAAGTAGGGGTCGGTGACGTCGTGGCAGACGACGCCGACGCTGCGCCGGGACCCGCCGGCCAGCGCGCGGGCGTGGGCGTTCGGGGTGTACGCGAGGCGCGCGGCGGCGGCCAGGACGCGGTCGTGCAGGTGCGGGGTGACGCGCCGCCCGTTGAGCGCCCGGGAGGCGGTGGCCAGGGATACGTCGGCCGCCCTGGCCACGTCTTCCAGCGTCACGTGCGACATCGATGCGTCTCCCTGCGGAACGTCTTGACCCGGTGTTCCGGCGTGGCTACGGTAGCACCCTGAAAGCGCTTACTGAAAGCGCATTCACCTGCGGGGAGGCCCAGTGGAACGCACGTCCGTCGGCATCATCCTCAACGGCGTCACCGGCCGGATGGGCTACCGGCAGCACCTCGTCCGGTCCCTGCTCGCCATCCGGGACCAGGGCGGCGTACCGGCCCGCGACGGCAGCCGCATCTGGCCCGAGCTGACCCTGGTCGGCCGCGACGAGAACCGGCTCGCCGAGATCGCCGAGCGGCACGGGCTGTCGGCGTACACCACCGACCTGGACGCGGCGCTCGCCGACGACGCCCACCAGGTCTACTTCGACGCGCAGGTGACCACCGCACGGGAGAAGGCGATCCGGGCGGCGATCGAGGCCGGCAAGCACGTCTACACCGAGAAGCCGCTCGCCGAGGGGTTCCTCGCCTCGCTGGAGCTGGCCCGGCTCGCCGCCGCCAAGGGCGTCCGCAACGGCGTCGTGCAGGACAAGTTGTTCCTGCCCGGCCTGCGCAAACTCAAGCGGCTCGTGGACGGCGGCTTCTTCGGCCGGATCCTGTCCGTGCGCGGCGAGTTCGGCTACTGGGTGTTCGAGGGCGACTGGCAGGCCGCGCAGCGCCCGAGCTGGAACTACCGCGCCGAGGACGGCGGCGGCATCACGCTGGACATGTTCCCGCACTGGCACTACGTGCTGGAGCAGATCATCGCCCCGGTCACCGCCGTCACCGCCGTCACCGCCACCCACATCCCCGAGCGCGTCGACGAGACCGGCGCCCGCTACCGGGCCACCGCCGACGACGCCGCGTACGGCATCTTCGAGCTGGCCGGCGGCATCATCGCGCAGGTCAACTCCTCCTGGGCGGTCCGCGTGCACCGGGACGAGCTGGTCGAGTTCCAGGTCGACGGCACGCACGGCAGCGCTGTCGCCGGGCTGCGCGACTGCCGCATCCAGCACCGGAGCGCCACCCCGATGCCGGTGTGGAACCCCGACCTGCCGGCCACCGAGCCGTTCCGCGCGCAGTGGCAGACCGTGCCGGACAACGGCGAGCACGACAACGCGTTCAAGGTGCAGTGGGAGGCGTTCCTGCGGCACGTCGTCGACGACGAACCGTTCCCGTGGGACTTCCTCGCCGGCGCCCGGGGCGTGCAACTGGCCGAGGCCGGGCTGCGCTCGGCGCGGGAGGGGCGGCGGGTGCCGATCGAGGAGATCCCCCGGTGAGCACGCGGATCACGCTGCCGGTTCCGGGCGGCGGCACCGAGAAGCTGACGCTGCGCGAACCGCCCGCCTGGCACCGGCCGGCCGGGCCACCGGCGACCCGGATCGCGTACGCGGCGGCGCACGTCGTCGCCGACCCGTACGCCGACAACTCCCCCGGCCGCCCGGCGGGGCTGGACTGGGACGCGACGCTCGCGGTGCGGCGCGACCTGTGGTCGTGGGGCCTGGGTGTGGCCGAGGCGATGGACACCGCGCAGCGCGGGATGGGGCTGGACTGGGCGGCCACCCGCGAGCTGATCCGGCGCAGCGCCGCCGAGGCCGCCGCCTGCGGCGGGCGCATTGTGGCCGGGGCCGGCACCGACCAGCTCACCGGCACGCCCGCCACGCTCGACGAGGTGGTCGCCGCGTACGCCGAGCAGGTCGCCGTGGTCCAGGAGTGCGGTGCCACGCCGGTGCTGATGGCCAGCCGGCACCTCGCCGCGCTCGCCACCGGCCCGGAGGACTACCTGCGCGTCTACGAACGGGTGCTGCGGGAGGCCGGGGCGCCGGTGGTGCTGCACTGGCTCGGCGACATGTTCGACCCGGCGCTGACCGGCTACTGGGGCTCGACCGACCTGGACGAGGCCACCGCGACGTTCGCGGCGCTGGTGCACGCCCACGCCGACCTGGTGGACGGCGTGAAGGTGTCGCTGCTGGACGCGGGCCGGGAGGTGCGGCTGCGGGAGCTGCTGCCGCCGGCCGTGAAGGTCTACACCGGCGACGACTACCACTACCCGGAGCTGATCGAGGGCGACGGGAAGCGGTTCAGCCACGCCCTGCTCGGCGCGTTCGCGGCGATCGCCCCGGCCGCGTCGGCGGCACTGGGACGGCTCGACGCGGACGACCCTGCCGGGTTCCGTGCCGTCCTCGACCCGACGGTGCCGCTGTCCCGGCACCTGTTCGCCCCGCCCACGCCGTACTACAAGACCGGCATCGCGTTCCTGTCCTGGCTGAACGGGCGGCAGCCGGGCTTCACCATGGTCGGCGGCCTGCACGGCGGACGGAGCGTCCCGCACCTGGTCGAGGCGTTCCGGCTGGCCGACACCGCCGGGCTGCTGCGCGACCCGGAGCTGGCGGCGCGGCGGATGCGCGCGTACCTCGACATCGCGGGCGTGGCCGGATGACCGCCGACCCCCGGCTGGCCCGGCTGTCGCTCAACCAGCGCACCACGCAACGCTGGTCGGTGGCGCAGGCGGTCGACGGTTGTGTACGCGCCGGCATCCCGGCGATCGGGCTGTGGCGCGAGCCGGTGGCCGAGATCGGCGTACCGGCCGCCGCGCGGCTCGTCACCGACGCCGGGCTGCGGGTGTCGTCGCTGTGCCGGGGCGGGTTCCTCACCGCCGCCGACGAGGCCGGACGGATCGAGGCCCTGGCGGACAACCGGCGCGCCATCGACGAGGCCGCCGCGCTGCGTGCCGCCTGCCTGGTGCTGGTCGTCGGCGGCCTGCCGCCCGGCTCCCGCGACCTGCCCGGTGCCCGGCGGCGGGTCGCCGACGCGCTGGCCGAGCTGGCGCCGTACGCCGCCGAGCGCGGGGTACGCCTCGCGCTGGAGCCGCTGCACCCGATGTACTGCGCCGACCGGGCGGTGCTGTCCACGCTCGGGCAGGCGCTCGACCTGGCCGAGGCGTTCCCGGCCGAGCAGGTCGGCGTCGTGGTGGACACGTTCCACGTCTGGTGGGATCCGGACGTGTGGCGGCAGATCGCCCGCGCCGGAACGCGGATCGCGAGCTTCCAGGTGTGCGACTTCCTCACCCCGCTGCCGGCCGACGTGCTGCTCGGGCGCGGCATGATGGGCGACGGGCACATCGACTTCCCGCCGCTGCGCCGCGCGGTGGAGGCCGCCGGGTACTCAGGCGACGTCGAGGTGGAGATCTTCAACGCCGAGGTGTGGGACACCGACCCGGACCGGGTACTCGCCACCATGACCGCCCGGTACGTGGAGCGGGTGCTGACCGGCTGACCCGGCGTGACGAGTCCGGCCTGTCGGATGAATCAGGTGGCCGCTCCCCCGGCTCCGGGGGCAGGATCGGGCTCATGGCATCCCCGCACATCACCACCCCGATCACCACCGACCTGTTGCGCGGCGCGCTCGACCTGGAACACACAGCGGACGGGGTGCTGCCGCACCGGCTGCCCGCGTGGGCCCGGGCGCAGAACGTCGACCCGCAGCTGATGACGGCGGAGGCGATGCCCTCGGGCGTACGGCTGGTGTTCCGTACCCGCGCCACCACCGTCGAGCTGGACGTGCTGCCCACGAAGATGGTCTACCGGGGCACCGGACCGCGACCCGACGGCCGCTACGACCTGGTCGTCGACGGCCGCCTCGCCGGCCAGGCCACCGCCGGCGGCGGCAAGGTGCTCACCATCGACCTCGCCACCGGCACGTCCGGCGTCGAGGCCGGTCCGGTCGCCACGGTGCGCTTCACCGACCTGCCCGCCACCGACAAGGAGGTGGTGATCTGGCTGCCGCACCGGGAGATCACCGAGCTGGTCGCGCTGCGCACGGACGCGCCGGTCGAGCCGGCCGACACGGGCGGCCGCCGGGTGTGGCTGCACCACGGCAGCTCGATCAGCCACGGCTCGGACGCGGAGAGCCCCACCGGCACCTGGCCGGCGATCGCCGCCACGCTCGCCGGCGTGGAGCTGGTCAACCTCGGGTTCAGCGGCAGCGCGCTGCTCGACCCGTTCACCGCGCGCGCGATGCGGGACACCCCGGCCGACCTGATCAGCGTCAAGATCGGCATCAACGTGGTGAACAGCGACCTGATGCGGCTGCGCGCGTTCGGCCCCGCCGTGCACGGCTTCCTGGACACCCTCCGGGAGGGGCACCCGGACACCCCGCTGCTGGTCGTGTCGTCGATCCTGTGCCCGATCCAGGAGGACACGCCCGGCCCGGGCGCGGTCGAGTTCGTCGACGGGCGGGTGCGGTTCCGGGCCACCGGCGACCCGGCCGAGGTGGCGTCCGGCCGGCTCACGCTGCGCGTCATCCGCGCCGAGCTGGCCCGGATCGTGGCGTCCCGGTCCGCGGCGGACCCCAACCTGCACTACCTCGACGGCCTGGAGCTGTACGGCGAGGCCGACTACGCCGAACTGCCGCTGCCCGACGAGCTGCACCCCGACCCGGCCGCCGACCGGCGCATCGGCGAGCGGTTCGCCGCGCTGGCGTTCGGACCGAAGGGACCGTTCGCCGCACCGGAGTGACGGACACCTGCCCACGGCGCGGCGTGACCCAGGTCACGCCGCGCCGTGATCCGTCGGAGGTGCCGTGAACGACCATCTAGGCGTGGGAGGAAGCCAACAGGACGAGGAGCGGCTGCTGCGGCGGGTCGCGCGCGCCGATCTGGACGCGTTCGACGAGCTGTACCGGCGTACGTCGCCGTGGCTCGCGATCCGGCTACGGCGGCGGTGCGCCGACGACGGCATCGTCGCCGAGGTCCTCCAGGACACGTACCTGACGGTGTGGCGGGCCGCCGGCTCGTTCAGCGGGATCCGGCCCTCCGGCGGCGCGGACGCGCCGGGTGGCTCCGCCGCCGGCTGGATCTGGACCATCGCGGCCCGGCGGCTGGTCGACGCGCTGCGCCGCCGCGCCCGGGTGCAGGAGGTGCCGACCGACGTGCTGCCGGTACGCAGCGCGCCGGCCGCCGAGGACGAGGCGCTCGCCGGGTCGTTCGGCTCGGAGGTGGGCGCCGCGCTGGACGCCCTCGCACCGGAGCTGCGGGCGGTGCTCGCCGCGATGGTCCTGGACGGGCTGACCGTCCGGGAGACCTCCGTCCTGCTGGGGGTGCCGGAAGGCACCGTGAAGAGCCGGGCGCGGCGTGCCCGCAACGCGCTACGGGAGGCGCTGGCATGACCGCTCACGTTCCCCCCTCGGCCCTGGCCGCGTACGCCGCGGGCAGCCCCGACGACGCCGCCGCCTGGACGATCGAGGTGCACCTGGAGGGCTGCGCCGAGTGCCGGGACCGGCTCGGCGAGCTGGCCGCCCCGCCGCTGCGCGCCCTGCTCGGCGACACCCGGGAGGCGATCCTGGAACAGGCCCGCACCGGGCCACGGCCGGTGCGCCGGCGTCCGCTGCGGCGGTGGTGGCTGCGCTGGACCGACTGGTCGATGCTGGCCTGGGCGGCCATGACCTGCACGGCGATCCTCGCCGCGGTGCTGCTGGACCGCAACTACCCGGACCAACCGTCGGCGGTGCTGCTGCTGGCGCCGGTGGCACCGCTGGCCGGGCTCGCGGTGGCCTGGTCGCGACGCGCCAACCCGAACTGGGAGGTGGTCGCCGGCACCGCCCGCGCCGGGCTGGAACTGCTGCTGCGCCGTACCCTCGCGGTTCTGCTCCTCGTGGCGCCGGTGCTCGCGGTGGCCGGGCTGGCGGTCGGCCGCAACCCCGCGCTGTGGCTGCTGCCCTGCCTGACGTTCACCGCGGCGACGCTGCTGCTCGGCAGCCGCGTCGGCGTGCCGCTCGCGGCCGCCGTCCTCGGCGGCGGCTGGCTCGCGGCGGTCGCGGCCGTGTCGGTCATCGGCGGCGCCGACGCGGCCCGCGCCGCCGCCGCGACCGACGCCCTGCTCCGGCCCGCCACCATGCCCGCCTGGGCGGTGGCCGCCGTCGTGTTCACTCTGCTGACCGCGCTGCGCGCCGAACACCTGCGGCGGCCCGCCGGCTGACGCCGGCCCCCCGAACCACGCCACGGCGCCCCGACGGCGCCGCGGACCACCCTGCCCCGAGAAGGAGACGACATTGGTACGCGCAGTGAGCGCCGACGAGGTGGCGCCGACCCGGCACGCCTGGCGGATCGAGGCGGTGGGACTGTCGGTGAAGGCCGGGCGGCACCTCGCAGTCGACAACCTCGGCCTGACGCTCGGCACCGGCGTGCACGGGCTGCTCGGCCCGAACGGCGCCGGCAAGAGCACGCTGATGCGCGCGCTCGCCACTGTGGTCAAGCCGCACGCCGGGGTGCTGCGGCTGCTCGGCGCGGACGCCGCCACGACCCGTGAGCTGCGCCCGGTGCGCCGCCGCCTCGGCTACCTGCCGCAGCAGTTCGGCTACTACCCCCGGTTCACCGTCCGGGAGTACGTCGAGTACGTGGCCTGGCTGCGGGAGATGCCCGCCTCGGCGGTGCCGGGCGCCGCCCAGCGGGCAATCGACCGGGTACGCCTCACCGACCGGGCCGACGCCAAGCTCAAGTCGCTGTCCGGCGGCATGCTGCGCCGGGCCGGCATCGCCCAGGCGATCGTGAACGAACCGGAGCTGCTGCTGCTCGACGAACCGACTGTCGGCCTGGACCCGGAGCAGCGGGTCCAGTTCCGCGAGCTGATCCGCGAACTCGGCGCGGACGCGTGCGTGCTGGTCTCGACCCACCTGGTGGAGGACGTGGTGGCGGCCTGCTCCGACGTCATCCTGATGGACGACGGCGCCCGCGTGTTCCAGGGCCTGCCCGCCGACCTGGTCCGCCACGGCGAGACCGGCGGCGTCGGCGACAGCGCCGCCGAGCGCGGCTACTCGTACCTCCTCCAGCAGCACCGGGGCGCGTGATGATCCGACAGGTCCGTATCGAACTGCGCCGCTCGAACGCGCCCGCCGTGGCGGTGCTGCTCCTCTTCATCGGGATCCTCGGCGTCGCCAGCATGTACAGCTTCTGGCAGGGACAGTGGCTGCGGCTGGGCTACGTGCACTCCTCGGCCATGTTCCTCCTGATGCCCCTGGCGCTGGCCGGCGGCGCGGTGCTCGGCCGCCGGGACCGGCGCACCCGCGCCGACGAGCTGATGAACAGCACCGGCCGGCCCCGCTGGCAGCGCACGCTGCCGGCGATGACCGCGCTCGGCGTCGCCGTCGCGGCCGCGCACCTGCTCGTGCTCGCCGGCGGTGCGGCGCTGGTCGCCACCGGCGGCGCCTACGTCGGCGTACGCGGGCTTGCCGGGCCCCTGGTCGACGTGCTGGTGCTCGTCGGCGCGGCCTGGTGCGGCACGGCCGTCGGGCGCCTGTGGTCCTCACCGCTGCTGCCCCCGCTGCTGGCCGCCGCCGCGCTGGTCGCGCAGGAGGGCGTGTCCATGCTCGCGGGTGCGGACAGCAAGATGTCGAACGTGTCCCTCATGATCAACTGGCCGCCGGACACGCCCTGGGAGACGCTGTCGGACCGGCTGCTGCTGAGCCGGCTGGCGCTGGGGGCCGGGCTGGTGCTCGCCGGCCTGCTCCTGGCGGCGGGCGGGTCGTGGCTGACCCGGGCCGGCGCGCTCGCGGGCCTGGCCGGCGGCGTGGCGGGTCTCGTGCTGATCGGCGTGCCCGGCCCGGCCGGGATCTGGCAGCTCGACCCGGGAGCGCGCCGCTACGTCTGCGCCGACGGCGCGCCGCAGGTGTGCGTCACCGCCGTCAACGCGCACCTGCTGCCCGAGGTCACCACCGAGGCCCGCCGAGGGCTGCGCGCGCTGGCGAAGCTGCCGGACGCACCGACCCGCGCGGTGGAGTTGCGGCTGGACACCATCGGCAGCAACGACAGCGAGCAGTGGCACCGGCCCCGGCCCGCACCCGGCACCGTCCAGTTCCTCCTCGAGGTCGACCCGGGCACCGGCCGGGCCGCGGACGTGGCCGAGCGCATCGCCCTGGGCGGCGGCACCATGTGGTCCGGCTGCGGCCGCAGCGGCGACGACATCGCCCCGGCGATCGTCGCGGCCTGGCTGCTGGACACCGAGACCGTACGGCTGTGGGACTCCTGGACCGGATACCGGTACGCCGACGAGCAGCAGGAGGAGATCCGGGCCGGGGTGCGGCAACTGCGCGCGCTGCCCGAGCCGGAGCAGATGCGGCGGGTCACCGCGCTGCGGGACGCGGCCGCGCGGTGCGAGCCGGACCTGATGCCGGCGCTCACCGGACGGGCCGCGCCGTGAGCCGCTGGCTGCCGCTGTACGTGCGGTCCCGCCGGCTACCCGCCGCCCTGGCCGGATCCGCGGTCGCGGTCGCGGTGATGGCCGCCGCCTGGTCCGGCTTCACCGACCGCCCCGAGGTGCCCGCCGGCCTCGCCGTGCTCACCACCGCGCTGGCGGTTGCGCCGCTCGGGCCGACGCTCGCCGGCACCGACCCGGCGCTGGAGCGGACCGCCGCGTGGTCCTGGCCGCCGCGCCGGGCCGGGCACCTGCTCGCGTACGGCGCGGCGGTGGTCGGGATGCTGGCCGCCGCCCGTGTTCTCGGCGCGGACTTCGGGCCGCCGGCCGCGCTGGCCCGCAACACGGCCGGGCTGATCGGGCTGGTCGGGCTCGGCGCCGCGCTCGCCGGCGCACGGGCCGCCTGGCAGGTGCCGACCGCCTGGGCCGCCCTGGGGGCGTTCCTGGCCGTCCCGGGCGGGCCGCAATGGCGGCAGGCGGCGCTGTGGATGGCGCAGGAACCGGGCAACCGGATCGCCGCGGCCACCGCCGCGACGTTCCTCCTCGGCGGCGTCGTCGCGTACGCGCTGCGGGTGGGACCGCAGGTCGCGGCGGCCGAGGCGGCACTGGAACAGTGACGTGCCGGACCTCGTCGCGCGCTCGTGGCGCGGCGAGGTCCGGTCGTCGGCGTCAGGTCAGCGGCACCCAGGCCAGGGTGGTCATGCCGGACAGGGCGGTCGCCTTGAGGCCGGCGTCGGAGACCGTCCAGAGCACGCCGTCGACCATCAGCGAGCGGCGGATCGGGGTCCACTCGCCGCCGTCGGTGAGCGCGCCCGGATGGTCGACGGCGCCGGCGACCGTGAAGCCCTTGTCGCCCATGCGCAGCGCCAGCACACCGCCGGAAGGCGTGCCCTTGACGCTCTCGGCCCGGTCGGTCACCACGCCCGGACGCTGCACCGGGATCACCACCAGGCGCTCCGGCGCCCAGTACAGGAACGCGTGCGGGTCGTTCTCCGCCTCGGACCAGCCGCCCGCGACGAGGTGCTGGGCGATCCGCGCCGGCCGGGCCGGGTCGGCCACGTCGAACAGCGACACCTGCGTGCCCGTCACCCGCCCCTGGTCGGTCGCGTCCTGGCCGACCCCGATCAGGCGGCCGTCGCCGGCCGGGTGCAGGTACGACGAATACCCGTTGATCTTCAACTCGCCGGTGACCCGGGGCGCGGCCGGGTCACGCAGGTCCACTCCGTACAGCGGGTCGGTCTGCCGGAACGTGACCACGTACCCGGTGCCGCCGACGAACCGCACCGCGAAGATCCGCTCGCCCTTGCCCAGGCCGGTGATCGCGCCGACCCGGGTCAGCGTGGCGCCGTCGGTGCGCAGCACGTAGACGCCGGACTGCGAGGTGGTCCGCCGGCCCCAGGTGTCACCCGTCGTGGTCGCCACGCGCAGGTGACCGTCCCACTCGGACAGCGCGTACTGGTCGATCAGCCAGCCGGGCACGGACCCGGCGGCGACGAAGCGGGGCGTGCCCGCCGCGGTGTCGAACTGGTAGATCTCGGTGTTGGTGTCGCGTGCCGCGGACGGCCCGCCACGCCACGTCCGCCAGCGCTGGTCGTTGGCGACGTAGAGGCGTGCGCCGTTGCTGTAGACGGTGTCGCCGTCGGCGGCCACGGTGACCGGGTCACCGGCACCGAGCGCGGACGCGCCCAGGTCGAAGCTGAGCACCGTCACCATCGACGCGCCGGAGAAGCCCGCCGGCCGGCTGACCCGGTCGCAGCCGACCCGTCCGGTGCCGACGGTCCGCACGTCGTCGCGGATCTCGTAGCGGGGCAGCCAGTCATCGAGCGTGGCCTTGTCGATGACCGCGCGGTTGGCGGCGATCCGCTGGGCGTCGGTCTTGCGATCGGAGCGGTAGGGGAAGTCGAGCCGTGGCGCGGACCGGATCACCACGCGGGCGGTCGCGCCGGACTGCCGGGCGTCGACCAGGAGGCCGTCGATCCGGTACTCCCCGACCACGCGCGGCGGTCCGGCGAGGTCCAGCAGGACCAGCCGGGCCTGCGGGGTCGTGCCCGGGCGCGTCTGCCTGCCCGGTACGGGGCCCTTGACGGTCCGGCCGGCGCGCAGCAGCACGAGCGCCCGGTCGCCGTGCAGCAGCAGGCTCGCCTCGCCGCCGGAGAACCGCTCGGCGTCGGGATCGAGCGCCAGCCGGCCGGTCACGCGACGGCTCGCCGGGTCGACCACTGACAGCACGCCCCGGGTGACCGTGACGATCCGCTTCCCGTCGGTCTTGACCAGGTCCGGTTCGTCCACGCCGGCCTCGTGCACGTTGGTGCCGGAGTAGCCCGCCGCGGACGCCCCGCTCGCGTCCTTGGCGACGCCGCCGAGCGCCGTCGCCCGTTCCGCGCTGAACTGCCGGAGGTCGTCCGCGCCGAATCCCCACGGGCCGACCGCCGCCTTCGCTGCCGTGCGGAGCTGTCGCAGCGCCTCGTCGCAGCCGTCGAACGCCACCAGCCGCAGCCCGCCGGCCGGTGCGACCCGCCCGGTGGGTGGCGGGTCGGCGGCCGGCGGTGACGCGGTGCAGCCGGCGAGAGCCAGCGTGACGGTCAGCGTGCATCCGAGCGTCCGGTATCCGTGACGGGTCATGCCGGTCAGACGTGGCGCCGGCGAGCGCGGTTCCCGGTCGTGCCGCTCAACCGCCGGTGGTGCCGCTCAACGGCCGGCCGTGGCGCTCAACCGCCCGCCATCGCGCCGAGCACGATGAACGGCTCCTTGCCGGCGACCACCTCCTCCGGCAGCGGGTCGTCCGGGGACTCGTTGGAGAGGTCCAGCTCGCAGGCGTAGAAGCGGACGAACGGCCGGCGCTTCCCGCTGTGCCGGTCACGGATCGTGCCGAGCAGCATCGGGTACGCGGCCTCCAGCGCGTCGAGCACCTCCCGCTGGGTGGGCGGCCCGGCCACCTCGACGCGTACCTCGCCGGTGACGTGCGCCAGGTTCTTCAGGTGCGCCGGCAGCACCACCCGGATCACGGCAGCACCTGGACCTCGACCGAGAGCACGCCCGGCAGGTCCCGCACGATCGGCGCCCACGTGTCGCCGCCGTCGGCCGAGTGGTAGACCTGACCGCCGGTGGTGCCGAAGTAGATGCCGCACGGGTCGAGCGTGTCGACGGCCATCGCGTCGCGCAGCACGTTGACGTAGCAGTGCGACTGCGGCAGCCCCTCGGTCAGCGGCTCCCAGTGCTCACCACCGGTACGGCTGCGGTAGACGCGCAGCTTGCCCTCCGGCGGGTAGTGCAGCGAGTCGCTGGTGATCGGCACCACGTAGACCGTCTCCGGCTCGTGCGCGTGCACCGCGATCGGGAAGCCGAAGTCCGTCGGCAGGTCGCCGCTGACCTCCCGCCAGTTGGCGCCCGCGTCGTCGGTGCGCATGACGTCCCAGTGCTTCTGCATGAACAGCGTGTCCGGCCGGGACGGGTGCTGGGCGAGACGGTGCACGCAGTGCCCGACCTCGGAGTCGGTGTCGGGGATCTCGCCGGAACGCAGACCCTTGTTGATCGGCAGCCAGCTCGCGCCGCCGTCGTCGCTGCGGAACGCGCCGGCCGCCGAGATCGCGACGTAGATCCGGTCCCGGTCGGCCGCGTCGAGGATGATCGTGTGCAGGCACATCCCGCCCGCGCCGGGCTGCCAGGACGGGCCGGTCGGGTGCTGCCGCAGCGCGGTCAGCTCGGACCACTTCTGACCGCCGTCGGTGGACAGGTAGAGGGCGGCGTCCTCGCCGCCCGCGTACACGGTGTCGGGGTCGTGGCGGGACGGCTCGAGGTGCCAGATCCGCTTGAACTCCCACGGCCGTGGGGTGCCGTCGTACCAGAGGTGCTGCCCCACCTCGCCGCTGTAGGCGAAGTCGTTGCCGACAGTCGCCCAGGTCCGGCCGCCGTCGTCCGAGCGCTGGATCAGTTGCCCGAACCAGCCGCCGGACTGGGACGCGTACAGCCGGTCCGGTTCGACGGGTGAACCGGTCAGGTGGTAGATCTCCCAGCCGCCGAAGTGCGGCCCGTCGACGGTCCAGTCGTCGCGCCTGCCGTCCGAGGTCAGGATGAACGCGCCCTTGCGCGTGCCGACAAGTACTCGTACGCCGCTCATGTCTCGTCCTCTCGTCCGAGGGGTTCTCCCCGCAATGACCGTGCGGCTCACCGAAACTCATCGCTGTCGTACTCCCCGGCTACGACATTTCCTTCCCGGACGCGCGGCGGCGGGCCGCCACGCCGGTGCGGCCGGATTGTCGGAGGCTGCGGCTAGCCTGCGCGCATGACCGGCCCCGGAGACGTCCCACCCGAGCACCTCGCCCGCCTGCGGCCGGTCTGCCTCGGCCTGCCGGAGACCTACGAGGAAGCGGCCTGGGTGGGCGTGCGATGGCGCGTCCGCGGCCGGACGTTCGCCCACGTGCTCACCGTCGACCCGGGCCACCAGGCGGCGTACGCGCGGGCCGCGGCGACCGACGAGCCGGTCTGCGTGATGACGTTCCGCTCCCCCGGTGACGAGATCGCCGGGCTGCTCGCGGCCGGGCCGCACTTCTTCAAGCCGGACTGGGCCGCCGACGTGGTCGGGCTGCGGCTGGACACGGACACGGACTGGACCGAGGTCGCCGAGCTGCTCACCGAGAGCTACTGCGTGCTGGCCCCGAAGAAGCTGGTCGCGCTGGTCGACCGGCCGGTGGGGCCATGACGCCACGGGCGGGGCTTCCCCGGGGCGGGACATCGGCAGTACGGTGAGCGCGGTGTGCCGGGAAGCCTGGTCGGCGGTCGTCGTCCCGCCGTCCCCAGGAGCCACGCCATGGGAGTCCCCGCCGTCCACACCCGTGATCTGACGAAGCACTACGGCCGCCTGGTGGCCCTCGACGGCCTGGACCTGACAGTCGAAGCCGGTGAGGTGGTCGGTCTCCTCGGCCCCAACGGCGCCGGCAAGTCCACCACGATCCGGTTGCTGCTCGGCCTCGCCCGTCCCACCCGGGGTGTCGCCCGGATCTTCGAGGCGGACGCCGCTGACGTGCGGGCGGCGCACCGGCTGCTGGCGTACGTGCCGGCCGACGTGGCGCTCTGGCCGCACCTCACCGGCGCGGAGATCCTCGACCTGCTCGCCGCGACCGGTCCCGGCGTGGACGCCGGCTACCGGGCCGACCTCGTCGAACGGTTCGCGCTCGACCCGTCCCGCCCGGCCGGCACCTACTCGACCGGCAACCGGCAGAAGGTCGCGCTGGTCGCCGCGTTCGCCACCCGGGCGCCGCTGCTCGTGCTCGACGAGCCGACGAGCGGGCTGGATCCGCTGATGGAGCTGCAGTTCCGCCGCGCGGTGGGCGAGGCGCGGGACAACGGGCAGAGCGTGCTGCTCTGCTCGCACCAGCTCGCCGAGGTGGAGGCGGTCTGCGACCGGGTGGCGATCCTGCGGGCCGGCCGGCTCGTCGACATCGCCCCGGTGCCGCAGTTGCGGCGGCTGCACCGCAGCGAGGTGACGGTAGGGTTCACCGGCCCCGCGCCCGGCCTGGCTGGCGTGCCCGGCGTCGAAGCGGTCGAGGAGCGGCAGGGACTGCTGCGCTTCACCCTCGCCGGCCCGCCCGCCGCCGCGCTGCGCGCCCTGTCCGGCGCGGAGATCACCACGCTGACCGTGCGCGAGCCGAGCCTGGAGGAGATCTTCCTCGACTACTACGGGGAGCAGTCGTGACCCGCCCGGCCGGCACAGCGGTCAGCCTGCTCGCCGCCCGCGGCGTCTGGCGGCCGGCCCTCGTCGTGACCGGCGTGACCGTCGGCATGTCCGCCCTGGTGGTGGCCACCTACGCCGGCGCCGTCGGCGAGGGCATGGACGCCGCCGCCCTGGCGACGCTGGCGCACAACCCGGCGATCCGTACGTTGTTCGGCGAGCCCGTCGCCCTGGACACCGCCGGTGGGTTCACCGTGTGGCGCACCGGCACGGTGCTGGCCGTGCTGGTCAGCGTGTGGAGCCTGCTGGCGACCGTCCGGGTGACCCGGGGCGAGGAGGAGGCCGGCCGGTGGGGGTTGCTGCTCGCCGGCCGGCTGACACCCGCGGCGGTGCTGCGGCGTCACCTGGCGCCGCTGACGGCGACGTCGGCGGTGGCCGGTTCGCTGCTCGCGGCCGCGCTGACGGCGGCCGGCACGCCGTGGCAGGGTGCGCTGCTGCACGGGGCCGGTCTCGCCTCGGCCGGGGCGTTCGCGGTCGCGGTGGGCGCGGTCGTCGTCCAGGTCCAGCCGACCAGGGCGGGGGCGGCCGGTAGCGGCCTGGCCGTGCTCGGGGCCGGTCTGCTGGCGCGGATGGCCGGCGACTCCGGGCCGGCGGCGGCGTGGCTGCGGTGGCTGCCGCCGTACGGTCCGCTCGCGCTCACCCGCCCGTACCACGAGAACCGGTGGGCGCCGCTGCTCGTGTCGCTGGCCGCCGTCGTCGTGCTGACCGGGGCGGCGCTGGCCCTGTGCGCCCGGCGCGACGTGGGCGCCGGACTGCTGCGCCCACCGGCTGGCCGGGCACCGCGACGCCACCTGCTGCACTCGGTGCCGGCCTTCGCGATGCGGCGCGCCCTGCGTCCGCTCGCCGGCTGGGCCACCGGTGTCGCCGCCTACTTCCTGCTGATCGGCGTGCTCGCCACGTCGCTGACCGGCTTCCTGGAGCAGAACCCCGCCTTCGCCGACCTCGCCGCGCGGGCGGGCTTCGGCGGGCTCGACCGGGTCCGGGGGTACGTGGCCACGCTGTTCGCGCTGCTGGCGGTGCCGATCGGCGCGTTCGCCACCGCGCGGTTGAACGCCTTCGTCGCCGCCGAGGTCGCCGGCCGGCTCACGCTGCTGCGGGCCGGCCCGGTCAGCCGGGTCCGGCTGCTCGCCGCCGACGTGGGCAGCGCGTCCGCCGGGGCGGTGGCGCTGGCGGTCGCGGCCGGTCTCGCGACGTGGCTGGGTACCACGGTGGTCGGCGCCGGCCTGCCGCTCACCGCCGCCCTGGCGGGCACGTTCAACGTGCTGCCGCTGGCGTTGCTCGGCGCCGGGGCGGCCACCCTCGCCGTCGGCGCGGCGCCCCGGCTCGTTCCCGTGCTGGGCATGCTGCCCACAGCGGGTGGTTTCCTGCTGACGGTGGTGACGGAGAGCGTGCGCGCGCCCGCCTGGATCGGCGCGCTGTCCCCGTACGCGCATCTCGCCGCCGTGCCCGACGCGGCGCCGAACTGGACGGCTCAGGGCGTGCTCGTCGCGGCGGCGTTCGCCCTGGCGGCCCTGGGCGGCTGGGCCTACGGCCGCCGGGATGTGGCGGGCTGAGTCAGCCGAGCTTCTTGCGCAGCGTCTCGAACGCCAGGTCCGGCCGCAGCGGCACGCCGAAGCGCTCGTCGCCGTACGGGAAAGGGCTCAGTTCACCGGTGCGCACGTAGCCGCGCCGCTCGTACCAGGCGATCAGGTCGTCGCGCTGGACGATCACGGTCATCCGCATCTCGCCGGCGTGCCACTGCTCGGCCGCGTAGCGCTCGGCCTCGGCCAGCAGCTCCCGGCCCAGGCCGCCGCCCTGCCGGCCGGGGGCCACCGCGAACATGCCGAAGTAGACGTGGTCGTCGCGGCGTTCGAGCTGGCAGCAGGCCACCAGGGCGCTGTCCTGCTCGGCGACCAGCACCACGCCGCCCGGGCCGGTGACCGCCGCGGCCACCATCTCCGGGTCGGTGCGCTGCCCGGCCAGCAGGTCCGCCTCGTGGGTCCAGCCCTGGCGGCTGCGCTCGCCGCGGTACGCCGACTCGATCAGGTCGACGAGGGCGGCCACGTCCTCGGGGCGGGCGACCCGGACGGTGCGCGGTGCGGGGCTGGTCATGGCGGTTCTCCACGGTCGCGGCGACGTACCTGGTCAGCGTACGCACGCGGGTGTCCCGGACGGCGGCCGGGACCACCGGCCGGGACGGCTCGTGGTTCACTGCCCGGCATGGAGACGACGGTCGGCGCGGCGGGACTGCCGGCGGTCGTCGACCTGCCGGCCGGGCCGGTACGCGGCGGCCTCGTCGTGCTGCACGGCTCACACGCCGGGCAACGCTCCCACTTCCTGTACGCGCACCTGGCCCGGCTGCTGCCTCCGGCCGGGATCGCGGTGCTGCGCTACGACCGCCGCCCCCGGATCGACGGGCACGACGTGCCGCTGGCCGACCAGGCCGAGGACGCGTCGGCCGCGGTGACCGAGCTGCGCCGGCACGTCGGGCCGGCCCTGGTCGGGCTCTGGGGTTTCAGTCAGGGCGCGTGGGCGGCGGCGCTCACCGCCACCCGCTGTCCGGTCGACTTCCTGGTCCTGGTCGGGTGCAGCGGCGTGAGCCCCGCGAGGCAGATGCGCTACGGCACCGCCGAGCAGTTGCGCCGCAACGGGTACGGCCCGGCCGACGTGGCTGAGCTGGCCGAGTTGCGCGCGCTCGTCGAGGACTACCTGCGCGGCGACGTGGCCCGCCCGGTGGCGCAGGCGGCGATCGACGCGGCGGCGCGGCGCCAGTGGTTCCCGCTGGCGTTCCTGCCCGAGGAACTGCCCGCCACGCCCGGCACCTGGACCGACATGGACTACGACCCGGCGCCGGTTCTGGCGCGGCTGACCGGCCCGGTGCTGCTCTGTCACGGCGAGACGGATGCGTGGATCCCGATCGAGGAGAGCCTCGCGGTGTGGCGGCGGAGCGCCCGCGACGCCGAGCTGACGGTGGCCCGGCTGGCCGGCTGCGACCACGCCCCCACGCTCGGGGACCGCGAGGACCTGGACGGCGTCAGCCCGCAGTACGAGCGGGTGCTGCTCGACTGGCTCGACCGGACGCTGCCGCCGCCGGGCTGGGTGGCCGGGGCCGGGTGGCCGGGCGCCGCGGAAGGCGGTCGCCGCGGAAGGCGGTCGCCCGCCCCGCGTGACCCGGCTACGCTGCCGCGCATGGACGCCGACCTGCCCACCTTCGAGTTCGCCTTCCCGGGCCCGCTGCGCGACCAGCTCGTCGCCGCCGTGCTCGACGGGAGCAAGACCACCACCACCGGGCTGGTCCAGGACTACGAGATCGACGGCGAGCCGCTGCCCGCAGTCGGCACCCGCTCGGCCGTGATCGACTCCGACGGCCGGCCGGTGGCGGTGATCGAGCTGGTCGAGGTGCGCGTCGCCCGCCTCGGCGACGTCGATCTCGACCACGCGCGCGACGAGGGCGAGGGGTTCGACACGGTCGCCGCCTGGCGGGCCGGCCACGAGCGGTTCTGGCACGGCGAGGACTACCGCGGCTGGCTCGGCGACCCCGGTTTCACGGTGGACGACGACACTCCGGCCGTGCTGGAACGCTTCCGCCTGGTCGAGACGCTCTGACGGGCGGCCCGGCGGGCGGCCGGGCTCACTCCGCGGCGAGCCAGGCGCGCAGCGCCGCGCCGTGCTCGTCGAGGCCCGGCGGCGGCAGCTCGTAGCGGGGCGGCGCCTCGGACAGGCCGATCGGGTTGCGGATGCCCGGAACCCCGCCGGCCGTCACCACCGGATCCAGGCCGAGCCCCTGCGCCAGCGCGACCCCCTCGGCGACCGAGTTGATCGGGCTGCACGGCACGCCCGCGGCGCGCAGCTCGGCGAACCACTCCGCGCTGCCGCGCCGGGACAGCGCCGCCACCAGCAGCGGGCGCAGCTCGTCTCGGTGCGCGGTGCGGTCGGCGTTGCGGCGGAACCGCGCGTCGCCGGCCAGCTCCGGCACGCCGAGCACCCGGCAGAGGGTACGGAACTGGCCGTCGTTCCCGGCGATCACCACCAGCTCGCCGTCGGCGGTGGGCAGCGGCTCGTACGGCACGATGCTCGGATGCGCATTGCCCATCCGGTGCGGCGCCGCCCCACCCGCGACGTGCGCGCCGGTGTGGTTGACCAGCCCGGACAGCGCCGAGGACAGCAGGTCCACTGTGACGTGCTGCCCGCGCCCGGTCTCCTCGCGGTGCCGCAGGGCGGCCAGGATCCCGACCGCCGCGTGCAGCCCGGCGATCACGTCGAACACGGCCACCCCGGCCTTGTAGGGCGGGCCGTCGGCGTCCCCGGTGAGGCTCATCAGCCCGGCCGCGGCCTGCACCATGAGGTCGTACCCGGGCAGGTCGGCGCCCCCGGCGGCGCCGAAGCCGCTGATCGAGGCGTACACCAGGCGGGCGTTGCGGGCGGTGACCGTGTCGTGGTCGAGGCCGAAGCGGCGCAGCGCGCCCGGGCGGAAGTTCTGGATCAGCACGTCGGCCCGGTCGGCCAGCCGGTGCGCCAGCATCAGGTCGCCGGGGTCGGTCAGGTCGAGCACCAGCGAACGCTTGTTGCGGTTGACCGCGAGGTAGTAGGTGGAGACGTCGCCGCGCACCGGCGGGCGCCAGCCGCGGGTGTCGTCGCCGCCGGGCGCCTCCACCTTGACCACGTCCGCGCCGAGGTCGGCCAGCAGCATCGTGGCGTACGGCCCGGCGAGGATCCGGGAGAAGTCGGCGACCAGCACCCCGCGCAACGGACCCGACATGCCCATCCCTCCCTCGCCGCCGACCACGATGACACATTCCTGACGGCGCGCCGGGCCGGGGTGTCCGCCCCGGCTACGGTCACTGTGGGTCCGCCGACACGCCGGGCGGACGTACCGGTGAGAGGGGTGCCCGTGTCGCTGCTGAACCGGCTCGCCGAGGCCACCGACGACCGCCCGGGCGCGGTGCGCGTGGGAGACCGGTCGCTGTCCTGGGTGGAGCTGCGCCGGGCGGCCGCCGCCGTCGCCGACGACCTGCGGGGCGCGGCCCGGGTGGCGGTGCCCGCCACGGCGAGCCTGGAGACGGTGGTCGGCGTGGTCGGCGGGCTGCTGGCAGGCGCGGCGGTGGTGCCGGTGCCGCCGGACGCCGGCCCGATGGAACGCGACCACATCCTGCGCGACTCCGGCGCGGAACTGCTGCTGGCGGCGCCGGGCGCACCGGACGTCGACACCGGCTCGCCGCCGGTCGTGCCGCTGGACCCGGCCCGGCGCTCGGACACCCGGCACCCCGAGCCCGACCCGGCGGCTATCGCGCTGATCCTCTACACCTCCGGCACCACCGGCGCGCCGAAGGGCGCCGTGCTGTCCCGCCGCGCGATCGCCGCCTGCCTGGACGGGCTCGCCGACGCGTGGGCGTGGACGCCGGACGACGTGCTGGCACACGGCCTGCCGCTGTTCCACGTGCACGGACTGGTGCTCGGCGTGCTCGGCCCGCTGCGCGTCGGCAGCCGGCTGCGCCACGTCGGCCGGCCCCACCCCGAGCGGTACGCGGCGGCGGGCGCCACGATGTACTTCGGCGTACCCACGATCTGGTCGCGGATCGCGGCGCGACCGGCGGCGGCGCGGGCGCTGCGCGGCGCCCGGCTGCTGGTGTCCGGCAGCGCGGCGCTGCCGGAGCCGGTCTTCGCGGCGCTGGCCGGGCTGACCGGGCACCGGCCGCTGGAGCGGTACGGGATGACCGAGACGCTCGTGACGGTGAGCGCCCGCGCGGACGGTCCCCGGCGGCCCGGCACGGTGGGCGTGCCGCTGCCCGGCGTGCTGACGCGGGTGGTGGACGAGCACGGCGGCCCGCTGCCCGCCGAGGCGATGGGTGAGCTCCAGGTACGCGGCAGCACGTTGTTCGACGGCTACCTGAACCGGCCGGACGCCGACGCGGCCACCCGCACGGCGGACGGCTGGTTCCGCACCGGCGACGTCGCGACTGTCGGCCCGGACGGCGCACACCGGATCGTCGGCCGGGCCGCCACCGACCTGATCAAGAGCGGCGGGTACCGGATCGGGGCCGGCGAGGTGGAGGACGCGCTGCTGGCCCACCCGGGGGTGCGGGAGGCGGCGGTGGTCGGCACGCCCCACCCCGACCTGGGGCAGCAGGTGACCGCGTACGTGGTCGGCGACGGCGTGGCCGAGGCGGAGCTGATCGACTTCGTGGCGCGGCACCTGTCCGCGCACAAGCGCCCCCGGCAGGTGCGGCTGGTCGGCGCCCTGCCCCGCAACGCGATGGGCAAGGTGCAGAAGTCCCGCCTGACCGAGGTGTGAGCGGCCCGTTCAGCGGGCCGCCTCCGCGCGGCGGACCTGGCGGCGGGCCTCGTCCGGGGGTACGCCCGTGGCGCGCAGCAGGTCGTTGGCGACGGTCCGCAGCTGCGACACCACGATGGTGCCGGAGAAGCCGATGTCCTGCCGGCACGCCTCGCCCGCGGCGCGGACCGCGCGCAGCACCCGTTCCCGGGCGGCGACCGGCTCGTCGGCGGCCAGGAACGCCCGGTGCAGCAGCCGGATCGCCTCGCTGAAGTGTTCCAGCGCGGCGGGCAGCTCCGGCGGCACCGGCTCCCGGTCCCGCAACGCGGTGCCGATCCGGCGGACCATGCCCCGGCTGTTGCGGAACGCCCGGTCCAGGTGCTCGGCGCCGCGCCGGTACGCGGCCAGGGCCCGCCGTCGCCGCCAGCGCACCGGCGAGAACCGGACCACCTCGGCGGCGGCGCCGACCATCTCGTCGATGCGGTCCAGTTCCGTCTCGGCGGCGCGCATCCGCTCCAGCACCTCGTCGGCGGCGCGCACGTCGGCGTGGGCCAGCGCCTCCGCCGACGCGGTCATCTGGCGGGCGAACGTGTCGAGCGCCGGGTCGGCGACGCGGCGGACCGCGCGCAGCGGGTTCAGCGGCGCGATCACCAGCACCACGAGCAGGCCGACGACGCCGCCGACGAGCGCGTTGACGGTCCGGGGCAGCTCCAGGTCGGGCGACACCGGGGTCAGCGTGGCGACCAGGACAGCCGTACCGCCGGCCTGGGTGACGAGCGCGCCGGTGCCACGGACGAGCACCGCCGCGGAGACCGCCAGGAACACGATCACGCCGGTCTGCCACGGGCCGGTGCCGAAGAGACGCACCAGCAGGTCGCCGACGACGATGCCGAGGACCACCCCGACCACCAGCTCCACGGTCCGCCGGGTGCGGTTGCCCAGCGAGGCGGCGATGACGCTCACCGCCGCGGCGGGCGCGAACGTCGGGTCGGGGTTGCCGAGCACCTCGCGGGCCACCGTCCAGGCCAGCGCGGCGGCCAGGCCGGCCTGGACCGCCACGAGGAAGTACGTGCGCAGCCTCCGGCGGCTCGACCGCCCGGCGTCGCGTACCCGGTCGACGGCATCCCGCATGCGCCCGGGTACCCGCGGTCGCCCGCTCGAACCTCACCCGGGGTACGCCATCGTGCCGGTCAGCGCCACCACCCCGGGCAGCCGGGTGTCCTGCCGCAGGAACTGCACCACCACCGGGACCGGGGAGCGCAGCACGCAGCCGTACGGGCGGTCCAGCCGCACCGCCTCCGGGTCGATCAGGTCGTTCACCCGTACGTGCCGGATGCGTCGGGCACCGACCCGTATCCGGTACGGCCCGGCCGGTTCGGCGTCCTGGTAGTAGAAGTCCAGCTCCAGCTCGGCGTCCTCGTCGCCGGCGTTGAGCACGCAGAGCTGGTCGAAGGCGGTGAACGCCGGTTCCGGGCCGTGCGCGGGGAACGGCACGTGCCCGCCGGGCACCACCCAGATCCGGGCGCCGACCGGCCCGTTCACTGCTCCTCCAGCAGGCGGGCCAGGTCCGGGGTGAGGAACACCCCGCCCGGGTCGAGCCGGCGGCGCACCGCCTGGAAGTCGTCCCAGCGGGGAAAGAGGGGACGCAGGTCCCGCGCGCCGAGCCAGTGCTTCTTGCCCCAGTGCGGGCGTCCGCCGTAGTGCCGGAACACCGCCTCCACGTCCCGGAAGTACTCCTCATACGGCAGCGAGGTGTTCTGCAGGCAGGCGATCGTGGTGGTGGGGCGGCCGTAGGCGTTGCTGAGCCAGATGTCGTCGGCGGCTATGGTGCGCACGAGAACCCGCCAGGCGGCCACCCGGCGGTGCCGGTCGCGCACCCGGCGGCGCACCTCGGCGAAGCAGGCCGGGAACGCCTCCGACGGCAGCATGTACTCGATCTCCTCGAAGCGCAGCTCCCGGTCCCGGGGAATGGTGCGGTGGGTCGGCCCGACCTGGCTCTGCCGGGGCTCGCCGCCCGGCAACCGGACCTCCGCCCGCTCCGGCGCGGCGTCCGTGTCGATGCGGTTGATCACCCGGATCTGCGTGCGGTCGCTGCGCGGGTACCAGTAGAAGTCCATGTTGCGGTTGGTGTGCTGGAGCTCGGCGAGGTGGTCGAGGGTCCAGTCCAGGTGCGCGCACCAGGAGCGGCGGTGCAGCTGATAGCTCGGCTGCACGTCGAGCGTGATCCGGGTGACCACGCCCAGCGCGCCGAGGGAGAGACGGACGGCGGGCAGCAGGTCCGGGTTGCGGCGCGCGTCGACGTCCAGCACGTCGCCGGTGCCGGTGACCAGGCGCGCGCCGGTCACCTGCGTGCTCAGGTTCCCGAAGCCGATGCCGGTGCCGTGGGTGCCGGTGGCGGTCGCCCCGGCGATCGACTGGTAGTCGACGTCACCCAGGTTGTCCATGGCCAGCCCGGCGTCGTAGAGCCCTTCGCCGAGCGCCCTGAGCTTGGTGCCGGCCCACGCGGTCGCGAGGTGCCCGTCGTCGGAGATCACGCCGGACAGCCGGTCCAGGCTCAGCAGGATCCCGTCGGTACGCACCAGCGGGCTGGACGAGTGCCCGGAGCCGACCGGCCGGACGGTGGTGCCGCTCTCCCGGGCGCGGCGTACCAGCGCGCACACCTCCGCCTCGTCGGCGGGCTCGGCCCGCTCCGCCGGCGTGAAGCGGAGGCTGCCGGACCAGTTCACGAACTCGCGTGTCACAGCGGCCCTCCCCGGCCCGCTTACCCGTGCCCGCCCCGGGTAGTCACCGCCGTGCCCGAGTCGCCGCCGGCGTTCCCGCCGATCGACGCGTACGCGTTCCTGTCCGACACGCACACCACGGCGCTCGTCGCGCCGGACGGGGCGGTCGAGTGGTTCTGCGTACCGGACGCGGCGGGCGACGCGGTCGCGGCCCGGTTGCTCGACCGGGACGCGGGCGGCCGGTTCACGCTCACCGTCGCCGGCTGCCCGGCGCCGCGGCGCCGCTACCGGGCGGACACGCTGGTGCTGGAGAACGACTGGGCCGCCCCGTCCGGCGCGGCGGCCGGTGAGGACCTGCTCGCGGTCCGGCCCGGCGCCGCCGACCGGCCGATCCACGCCGAGCGGGTGCTGGTGCGCCGGCTGCGGGTCACCGACGGTGTGCTGCGGGTCCGCGCCGAGCTGACGCCCCGGCCCGGGTACGGGGCACGCCCGGTGCGCTGGCGGCGCGACGGTACCGGCTGGCACGCCGACGGCACGCCGCTGCGGCTGCGCACCGACCTGCCGGTCACGGTCGAGGGCGGCACGCTCGTCGCCGAGGCGGAGCTGCGCGCCGGGCAGGACGCCACGCTGCTTCTCGGGTACGCCGACCCGGTGCCCGCCCTCGCCGACGCCGGCGAGCTGACCGGGCGGACCGCCGACACCTGGCGGGCATGGTCGGCGCGCGGCGACTACAGCGGCTTCGCGGCCGGCGCGGTCCGGCACAGCGCGCTGGTGCTGCGGGGCCTGTCCTACGACGAGACCGGCGCGCTGCTGGCCGCCCCGACCACGTCGCTGCCCGAGGAGATCGGCGGGGTACGCAACTGGGACTACCGCTTCACCTGGCACCGGGACGCGGCGCTGCTGCTGCTCGCGCTGTTCCGCCTGGGCCACGCCGAGGAGGGCCGCCGCTACCTGCGTTTCCTGCTCGGCGTCTGCGCCCGGCAGCATCCGCTCGCCCCGCTCGTCGGCATCCACGGCCACCCCACCGAGGAGCGCGAGCTGCCGCACCTGTCCGGCTACGCCGGCTCGGCGCCGGTGCGGATCGGCAACGAGGCGGCCCACCAGATCCAGTTCGACACGTACGGGCACATCCTCGACGCGGCGCTTGCCTACCAGCTGCTCACCGGTGAGCTGACCGGCCCGCAGTGGGCGCTGCTGCGGCGTCACGTCGAGACCATGGCGCAGCGCTGGCGGGAACCGGACCACGGGGTGTGGGAGATCCGCGGCCCGTGCCGGCACTACGTCAACTCGAAGGTGATGACCTGGGTCTGCCTGGACCGGGGCATCCGCCTCGCCGGGCTGCTCGGTGACCGGACCGCCCCGGTGGACCGGTGGCGCCGGGAACGTGACGCGCTGCACGCCGAGGTGCTCGACCGCGGCTACGACGAGCGCGCCGGCAGCTTCGTCATGGCGTACGGCGACACCGAGCCGGACGCGTCGCTGCTGCGGATGCCGCTCGTCGGGTTCCTGCCCGGCGACGACCCGCGGATGGTCGCCACCGTCGAGCGGATCCGGGCCGACCTCGCCGTCGCGCCCGACCTGATCCGGCGCTACCGGGTCGACGACGGGCTGCCCGGCACCGAGGGCGCGTTCCTGCTCTGCTCCTTCGAGCTGGTCTCCGCGCTGGTGCTGGCCGGCCGGCACGGCGAGGCGCGGGAGATCTTCGACCGGCTCGCCGGCCGGGCCGGGCCGCTCGGCCTGCACCCGGAGGAACGCGCGCCCGACGGCACCGCCCTGGGCAACTTCCCGCAGGCGTTCACCCATCTGGCGCTCATCGAGGCGGCGCTGAACCTCGACTCCGCCGGCGACCGGGACGCGCTGCACGCGTGGGCGGAACGGTCACCGGCCGCGCAGACGTGACCCGCACCCCGCCGGGAACCAGGCGAGGTGTCCCGACGACTATCCCTACATGGTGTGTGAGCAGTGGCGGGAGATCCTGTCGGCACAGCTGGACGGTGAGGCGTCCGAGTCGGAGATCGAGGCGGCCGAGGCGCACCTGACCGGCTGCGCCGGCTGCCGCGGCTGGTTCGACTCGGCCGCGTCGGTGACCCGGCGGGCCCGTACGCAGCTCGCCCCGCGGGTGCCCGACCTGGTCGACGCGGTCCTGGCCGCCGCTCCCCCGCCCCGGCCCAGCCGCCGCCACCGGATCACGCTCGGGCTGCGCGGGGCGCTCGGCCTGCTCGGCGCGGTGCAGCTCGTACTCGGCCTGGCCCAGATCGGCCGGGAGGCGGTCGTCACGCACGCGCACGCCTCCGGCCAGCACCTGTGGCACGAGTCGGCGGCCTGGAACGTGGCGGTCGGCGCCGGGTTCCTCTACGTGGCGGCGCGCCGGTCCGCCCCGTCCGGCCTGCTGCCGATGCTCAGTGCGTTCGTCGCCACGCTCGTCCTGCTGTCGGTGAACGACCTGATCACCGGGCAGGTGGCGATGACCCGGCTGGTCAGCCACGGCTTCCTGCTGGTCGGCTGGGCCGTGATGCTGGTGCTGTCCCGGCTCGGCCGGCGTCCCGGCGACACCCCGCCCGGCCAGCGCCGGTCGGGGGGATCCCGGTGGGCGCTGCGGACCGAGGAACCGGCCGCGCCGTCGCTGCGGCTGGTGCCGCCCGGCCCGTACCCCGCACAGGCCCGCGACCGGCGGGCCGCCTGACGGTCCCCCCGCGGACCTGCGCCTCGCCGTGGTCCCGGTGGTCGCGGTCTCAGCGGGCCCGGCGGTCGCGGGCGTCGCCGGACCAGGCGGCGACCAGGTCCTCCCGGGCGCGGGCCACCCGGGAGCGGATGGTGCCCACCGGGCAGCCGCACACCTCGGCCGCCTCGGCGTAGGACAGGCCGAGCACCTGGGTGGCCACGAACGCCTCCCGCCGGTCCGGTGCCAGCGTGGCGATGAGGCCGCGCAGCACGACACCGTCGTCCCCGCCGCCGGTCACCGCGCCGGCCGCCTCGGCGGCGGCCTGCCAGTCCGGCAGCGCGGCCACCCGGGGCCGGGCGGTCGCCGCGCGCACGTGGTCCACCGCGACCCGGCGGGCGATGGTGAAGATCCAGGTACGCGCGGACGACCGGCCCGCGAAGCCGGGCAGGCTGCGCAGCGCGCGCAGGAACGTCTCCTGGGCGAGGTCGTCGGCCTCGGCGGGCCCGGCGAGGTGGGCGAGGAACCGCCACACCGGTGCCTGGAGGGCCCGGACGAACGCGGCCGCGGCCAGCTGGTCTCCCCGGGCGGCGCGGCGCGCCCACCCGGTCACCTGCTCGTCGTCGGCGTCCGGGCTCATCCGCGGCCGGCCCGCCGGTCCGGCTTGCTCATGCCGGACGGTACGGATGCGCGCCCCGCTCGGTTCATTCCTGGCGTCCCTCCTGCCGGCGCCGGAGTGCCGGTCGCCCCCGGTTGGTCGGCCCTCGGGTGGGGAAAGTTCCCGAACCGGGTCAATCGTCCACGGACACGGTGACCGGCCCGACCCGCAGGACGCCGTCGGTGAGCGGGGCGCACCGGACGCCGCCGCGTCGGCGCATCGCCTTCCAGGTGCCGGGGGCGACCACCACGTCGAGCCAGGCACAGGGCGGTGCGGCCCGGTGCACGCGCAGCCGGACCGGGCCGTCGCCGGAGTCGAGCGTGAGTACGCGGCCGACCAGCTCGTCCACCGGGATGCCCTCGGTCAGCACGTTGCGCCGCAGCTGGGTGAGGTCCGCGCCGGGCGGCAGCGACTCCCGCGCGATCAGCGTGACGCTCGCCTGCCGGTGCGCGGGGCGGCCGAAGTAGCGGTCACCGACGATGCCGAGCCCGGCTCGTAGCTCCACCCGGTCGACCAGTTCGCCCGGTGGCGCGGGGGCTGGTCCGTCCGCCGGGCGGCCCACGTACCGGTGCACGGGCGAGGCCAGCAACTGGACGATCCGCGGCATGCCCGAAGTCTAATCGCGGGCATACCACCGCCAAACCGGACGATAGCCGCGCTCACGTATCCGCGCTTTCCGGAGAGCGTTGTACCAGGTGTGACGGCGAGGCGACCCGATGCGATCGGCGCTCATCCGCAGCGGCGGCTGGCCTGGGCACGGCGCGAGAACGAGCGCCGGCGCCAGGCGTACGAGGCCGCGGCCCGGATCTGGCGGCGCCGCGCCGAACACCTGGACCGGCTGTCGATGGAGGCGGCGGGCTTCCGTGGCTGTGCGCTGCCCGGCAACGCGCTCCCGGTGCCGCTGGACGACGGCGAGGTCGTCTACCGCATCCTGCCCACCGTCGACCTGGTCGAGGCCACGGCCCGGCACCTGCCCGGGCTACCGGCGCCGGGCCGCACGCTCGCCGGCTGTCTCGACCCGGCCGACGGTCCGCTGCCGGCGGGACTGCGCGTGGTCGACAGCGGCGCCGCAGTGGTGACCGACCGGCGGGTGGCCTTCGCCGGGCACGACGTCCGGCGGGACTGGCCCCTGCGGGAGTTGCACGGCCTCGGGCACCATCCGGGCCGCCCGGTCACCCTGCTGCACGGCGCCGACGGTGGCACCCCGGCGGGTCTCCGCGTACCAGCACCGGGCGCGGCGAACGCCCGGTTCTACCTCACCCTGGCCCACGCCGGCGCCACCGGTACGCGGCTGGCGGTCGTCGAGGACGTCGAGGCGCTGCGGTCCGCGCACCGGGCCGCCCGGCCTCGGCCACCCCGGCCGCTCGGCCCGTGGGACGCCCCGGCCGAGCGGGCGCTCCCCCAGCGGCTGGCGGCAGCGGGTGTCGCCGCGGTGGCGGTGCTGCTGGGTGTCACCTCGGCCGGTACC
>NZ_RCVK01000111.1:0-7121 GCF_003667485.1 Micromonospora sp. BL1 | reverse complement strand
CTCCCGCCCTCGCTGGCACTGACCCGCCGCGGGTGGGGCGGTCAGTCGAGCTGGCTGGGCTCCAGGCCCAGCTCCCGGGCGGCCACCAGACGGATCCACTCGGCGATCTGCCGGCGGGTGATCACCCGCTCGTGCACCGCGAGCTGGACCGCCAGCCCGTCCATCACCGCGCTGATCCGCCAGGCCGCGCCGGCCGGGTCGGGGCAGTCGAACGTGCCCTCGGCGACCCCGGCGGTGATCACCGCGGCCAGGTCCTGCCGCCACCGCAGGTCGAGACGCCGGGAGAGCTTCTCCAGTTCCGGCGTACGCAGCGACTCCGCCCAGCCGTCGATCCACATCGACCAGGAGGTGGCCCGGCCGGTCGGCGCGTAGAGGCGCAGCATCCGGCGCAGCTTCGCCAGCGGCGGGGCGGAGGAGCGCAGCACCGCGTCGAGGCGGGCCAGATCCTGCTCGACCGCGTACGCGAAGGCCTGCGCGAGCAGGCGGTCCTTCGTCGCAAAGTGGTAGAAGACGAGCGCCTGGCTGACCCCGGCGGCCTCGGCCACGTCCGCGGTGCGGGTGTTGGCGAGCCCTCTTTCCGCGATCACCTCGCAGGCCGTACGCAGCAGCGCGTCCAGGCGGATCTCGGCGGCTCGTCTCGTCACGGCGTTACGGTAACCCATCCGTATGACCACAGGGAGTTACCGAAGCGGCCGGTCGGCGGGAGGACAGTCGGATGCCGGACACTCGGGTCGCCGAGCGGATTCCGCAGGTCGCGGCCCTGCCTGCCAGCCCCGGAGGTCAGCCACCCAGGCTCCTAGGAAGCCTGCGGGGTGCGGTGCCGAGCGCATCCGGACGCGCCGGAAGGGGACCCGATTTGGCAACCGTTCCCGGGCTCGGCTAAAGTTCTCATCCGTCACCGGATAACACCGGGGGCGTGCGGACGTAGCGCAGCTGGTAGCGCATCACCTTGCCAAGGTGAGGGTCGCGGGTTCGAATCCCGTCGTCCGCTCGGAGATGCCGCCACGCAGTTCGGGGGCAACCTCGGTGGAGTGGCCGAGAGGCGAGGCAACGGCCTGCAAAGCCGTGTACACGGGTTCAAATCCCGTCTCCACCTCGCAGTAGACGAGGGCGATTGGCGCAGTGGGAGCGCGCTTCCTTGACACGGAAGAGGTCACTGGTTCAAACCCAGTATCGCCCACCAGCGGAAAGGCCGTGTCGATCATTCGACACGGCCTTTCTCGTCGTCGTCGATCAGTCCAGTGCCGTGCCGCTGGCCATTGCCGCCGCCGCAGCGCCCCGCCCAGACTGGCCCGGTGGACGATCAGCAGACCCGAGCCCGGCAGTTCCGCGCCCTGCACCTACCCGGTGAACCACTGATCCTGGTCAACGCCTGGGACGCGCTGAGCGCCCGGATCGTCGCCGCGGCCGGCGCCCGGGCGGTCGCGACCACGAGCGCCGGGGTCGCGTGGAGCCGCGGCGCCCCGGACGGCGACGCGCTCGCCCGGGACACCGCCGTCGACGTGATCCGCCGGGTGGCCGACGCGGTCCCCGTACCGGTCACCGCCGACATCGAATCCGGGTACGGCGACAGCCCCGCAGAGGTCGCCGAGACGATCACCGCCGTGGTCGCGGCCGGGGCCGTCGGCGTCAACGTGGAGGACTCCCGGCACGACGGCGGAGGCCCGCTACGCCCGGTCGACGAGCAGGTGACCCGGCTCGCCGCGGTCCGGGCCGCCGCCGACCGCGCCGGCATCCCGCTGTACGTCAACGCGCGGGTGGACACGTATCTGCGCGGCGCCGGTGGCGTACCCGAGACGGTCGCGCGCGCCGAGGCGTACCTGGCTGCCGGCGCGGACGGGATCTTCGTACCCGGAACCGTGGAACCGGAGACGGTGGCCGCGCTGGCGGCGGCGATCCCCGCGCCGCTGAACGTGCTGGCCGGGCCGGGCGCGCCACCGATCGGCGAGCTGGCCCGGCTCGGCGTGGCCCGGGTGAGCATCGGACCGGCGGTGGCCGAGGCCGCGTACGCGGTGGCGCAGCGGGCGGCGGCGGAGGTGCTCGGCGCCGGGACGTACGGCGCGCTCGCCGGCGGGCTCGACTTCGACGCGCTGAACGAGCTGATGCGGAGCTGACCCGGACGGCGCGGCATCGACCGCGGGGCGGGGCACCGGGTTGAATGTGCCGGTGACCGCCTCCGTCCGCCCGGTGCCCGCGCTGCTGGGCCTGCCCGTCGTCACGGGAGTCACGGCGGGGGCGTGCGTCGTCGCGCTCGCCGGCCTGGGTGCGGCCGGTCACGGCGGCTTTGCGACCGAGCCGGCCGGCGCCCTCGCCCTGGCCGTGGCGGCAGTGGCCGCGGCGGTCGCCGCGTCCCGGCTCGCCCGGTCGGGCCACCGCGCCGCCGGGCGGCTGGCGACCGGGCTCGCCGCGTCGCTGCTGGCTTATCTGGGGCTCGCCGTCCTGGCGGTGGCCACCGTCGCGGCCGGGCACCGGTGGGCCGGTCCGGCCGTCGCGGCGTGGAACTCGGCGTGGATCCCGCCGCTCGCGCTCCTGCAACTGACCGCCTCGGCCGCCGTCCGCACCGGCACCGTCACCCCGAAGGCGCACCGGTACGTCGGTCTCGTCCTCGGCGCGGCCACGCTCGTCAACGCGCTGCTGACGACGGCGACCGAGCCGTTCGACGGGCTGCCGACGATCGCGGGGGAGTCCTGGCGTACCGCCCTCGCCCCGGTCGGCGCCGCCGTCACCCTGCTGGGCGTGGCGGCGCTGCTCCTGCTGCCGGTGACGCTCTGGCGGGCCGCTCTCGGCTCGCACCACACCGTGCGGGCGCGGCTCGGCGTGGCCGCCGCGGCCGCCACGGCGGCGCCGTTGACTGTCGTCTTCTGCCTGCTCCTCGCGATCGCCCGCGCCCCCGGTGACGTCGAGCCGTCGCTGGGCTCGGTGGCCTTCCTGGTGGCCCTGTCCGGCGCCGCCGTGTTCTCCGCCGCCTGCGCGGTCACCGCCGCCCGGGGCGCCACCGAGCCTCGCCGGGTCGGCACTGTGGTGCGTGGCACCGGCCTGGCCGCCGCGGCCCTCCTGGTCGTCGGCGCCGGCACGCTCGTCGCCGCTCCCGGCTCGTCGCTGGGCCCGACCTCGGTCGCCCTGGTCGTGTCCGCGCTGACTGTCGTCGTCGGCGGCGGGGCGTGGGCCGGCACCGGCCGGCTGGCGGCGCTCCTCACCACCGCGCCGGAAGTGCCGGCGGTGGCGCCGGTGACGCCGCGAGGCGGCGCGGAGGGTACGGCGGCAGGCGACGCGCCACCGCACGCCGGAACGCCCGATGCGGCGGTTTCGGATGTCGTCGAGACGACGGGCCCGGGCGCGGCGGCAGCGGAGGTCGCGCCGGACGCCTCCGGCGCGGCGGTGTGCGTCCCGGCCTCGGCCGGTGCGGTTCCGGCATCGGTCGGCGGGCTGACGGCGCGCGAACGTGAGGTGCTCGCCGCGCTCGCCGAAGGCGCCAGCAACGCGGGGATCGCGGCGCAGCTCGTGGTCTCCGAGCGCACCGTCGACGCCCACCTGCGCGCCATCTTCGTCAAGCTCGGCCTGACCCCGGGCGGCGACACGAACCGGCGGGTACGGGCGGCGCGGATCTGGCTGGAGCACGCACGACAGCGGCGCTGAGCAGGGCATTTCCGAAGATAGGTGTTGAGGCCGATGCCCGCGCCGGTGGTGCCTCGGCACGGTGGGGCGACACCCGATCGACGGAGGCTCCCACAGTGCCCGTACCGAACACCGTGCCCGTACCGAAGCTGCGCCGCACCGCGCTCGTCGCGCTTTTCGCCCTGCTCCTGGTGGCCCTGGCCGGCCGTACCCTGTTCATGTTGTGGGAGCCGCCGTTCGACGGCGCGATCCACTACGACGACGTACGCGAGCTGGGGTCCGCGTACTGGCCGATGAACCTCTACCTGGGCGGGCCCGCGTACGCCGTCTCCTGGATCGCCGCGGCGGTGTTCATCGTCGGTCTCGCCCGGGGCCGCGCGGGCGTGCTGAACCTGGTGGGGGCCTTCCTGGCCGGCCTCGGCGGTGTGGTGTTCGCGCTGGCGATCACCGCCGAGGTGCTGCCGTTCGCCTACGCCGCCGACCCGGCCGTCCTGCCGGAGCAGGAGGGGCGCGCGTTGTTCGACGTCTTCAACGACCAACTGGACGGGCTGCTCCCGGCAATCCTCAGCAGCCAGGTGGCGATCGTCCTCGGCATGGTCCTGGCGCTCGTCGGGATCCTGATCGGCCGCACGATGCCGCGCCCGCTGGTCGTCGCCGCGCTCGTCTACGTCGTGGCGTTCGTGCTGGTCCCGCAGGACGCCGGTCGCGCGGTGGTCGTCGTGAGCTACCTGCTCCAGGTGGCGCTCGTCGCCGCGATCGGCTGGTACGGGCTGCGCGCCGCCACCGCCGACGAGCGCCCGTAGCACAGCGGGCCGGCCGGATCGGGTGATCCGGCCGGCCCGTTCCGGGACCGATCAGCTCCGTCGGCCCCGGTCGCTGTCACATCGGCGGGGCGACGTCCCGGCGCTCCTCGACCCGGCGGTACTCCACCGGCTGCTCGGCGGTGGTCGTGACCACCTGGCGACGGCGGCCCCACACCAGCGTGGTCATGATCAGGCCGAGGACGCCGGCCGCCATCAGGATCCAGCCGACGACGTCGAGGTCGACCCCGCCGACGCTGGCGTTGAGCGCGAACGTGAGGATCGCGCCGACCGCGATCAGGAAAATGCTCGTACCGATACCCACGACAGCCTCCTTCGGGGGGATGGTTGTGCTGTCACCGGCCTCAGTACCCCGGCGGCGAGCAGCGCAACCACACGGCCACCCGACGCGGCGGGGGCCTGCCGCACGGCGATCTTGGCATCGGGTAGAGTTCACCCCGTCGCCGGCGCGAACCGGCGGCACGCGGACGTAGCGCAGCTGGTAGCGCATCACCTTGCCAAGGTGAGGGTCGCGGGTTCGAATCCCGTCGTCCGCTCGCGATTGCCCGGGCGATTGGCGCAGTGGGAGCGCGCTTCCTTGACACGGAAGAGGTCACTGGTTCAAACCCAGTATCGCCCACCGAGAGTCACCCTCACCGCCCGCCGGCGCCGCCGGTCGATCGGCGGACGTATCCCACCGGACGGTTCGTACCGGCCACATCGGTCACCCGGCTCCACCGTGCGGATTATTCAGCCGCTGCCACCGCGCGTGTCACTGTGATGCCCGATGCGCAGGGAGGCGGTCACATGCACATGATCGAGCGGGGACGATGGCGGCGGACGGCCGCCCGGTTAGGGGTGGCGACTGTCGTCGCGGCGGCCGGGGTGACGGTCTCGGCCGTGCCCGCGCAGGCCACCGCGACGCGGACGGTGGCGTTCTTCAGCATGGACGAGCCCGCGTCGTCGACGGTGCTGACCGACTACAGCGGCAACGGCCGCCACGGCACGATCGGCGGCGAGGTGGTCACCGGCGCGCTCTACGCCGGGGCGACCGGCCACCGCTTCGCCACCCACCTGCCCACCGATCAGGAGTACGTCCCGGGCCACGTCGACCTGGTGCCGCACAGCACCGACTTCAACCCGGACGCCGGGGACTTCTCGGTGACCGTCCGCTACCGGACCACGTACTCCTTCGGCAACATCCTCCAGAAGGGACAGGGCAACACGACCGGCGGCTACTGGAAGTTCGAGGCGCCCAACGGCAAGCCGAAGTGCCTGTTCCGGGGCGCGGACGGCGCCTCCCGTACCGGCTACACGGACGTGCCGATCTCCGACGGCCAGTGGCACACGGTCACGTGCAACCGCACGTCCGCGTACGTGGAGATGTACGTCGACGGTGTGCGGACCAGCCGCCTCAACGGGCCGACCGGCACCATCGCCAACACCTGGCCGCTGTCCGCCGGCGGCAAGAGCCAGTGTGACGGTACGAAGGTCACCTGCGACTACTTCGCCGGCGACATCGACTACGTGAAGATCCTGAAGGGATCGGGCGGCCCGGCCAACCAGGCGCCGGTGGCAGCGTTGACGCCGACCTGCTCCGGACTGGTGTGCACGTTCTCCGGCGCGGCGTCCAGCGACGCCGACGGCGCGATCCAGGACCACGGCTGGGCCTTCGGCGACGGGGACAGCACCGGCACCGCCTCCGTACCGACCACGTCCCACACGTACGCGGCCGCCGGCACCTACCCGGTCACGCTCACCGTCACCGACGACCGGGGCGCCACCGGCACCGCGACCGTCGACGTGACCGTTGCGCCCGTACCGGAGCGGATCTCGTTCGTCGGCCAGGCCACCGCGAACGCCAACTGGACCAGCCACACGGTCACCGTCCCGGCGGGCGTGCAGGCAGGTGACACGTTGCTGCTCCTGCTCAGCCAGAACACGCACACCGGCACCGGCGAGCCGACCGGGGTGACCGGCTGGACCAGGCTCGACCGCCTCGACGGTGGCTTCGCCACCACCACCGCCTGGTGGAAGACAGCGGGCGCGGGCGACGCGGGCACGGCGGTCCGGGTCGCGCTGGACAGCCAGGCGAAGGGCAACCTGGTGCTGGCCGCGTACCGGGGCGTCGCCCCGACCGCGCCGGTCTTCGCCAGGGCCACCGACCCGGCGAGCACCGCCACCCGGATCACCCCGTACGCGCCGGTGACCGCCGCGCAGAGCTGGGCCGTGTCGTACTGGCTGCACGGCGACAGCACCTCCACCGCGCTCACCCCGCCGTCCGGGGTGGCGGTGCGCAGCAACACCTCGCAGACCGGCGGCGGCCGGGTGACCGGGCTGCTCGCCGACTCGGCGAGCAGCGTGCCGACCGGCAACTACGGCGGGCTCACCGCAACGGGCGCCGCGGCCAGCACGACCACCACCACGTGGACGTTCGTCCTGCCCCCGGCCTGACCGATCGGGTACGCGAAAAGGCCGGCACCCCGTTGGTTCGGGGTGCCGGCCTTCGTGTCTCTTACTTGTTCCAGTGTTCGGCGACCAGGTCGGCGGCCTGCTGCTCCCACTGGGCGTAGTGGTCGGGGTAAGCACTGACCTGGACGGTCTGGGCGGCCTTGGTCAGGGGCATGTCCTGCCAGCCGTCGACCTGCTTCAGACCCTTCAGGAACGCCGTGGTCGAGTACTCGGGGTCGGTGATCTGCTCGACCG
>NZ_RCVK01000169.1:0-7247 GCF_003667485.1 Micromonospora sp. BL1 | reverse complement strand
GCCACCGACCACGCCGCCGCCGACCACCCCGCCGGCCGGCGCGAAGCAGATGGAGGACCTCGACCGGGGCCTGGTCAGCGTCCGCTCCGGCAGCGGGAACCTGGTCTCCTGGCGGCTGCTCGGCACCGAGACCACGGGGGTTTCGTTCAACCTCTACCGGGGCGGCACCAAGGTCAACGGCAGTCCCATCACCGGCGCCACCACGTACCTGGACAGCGGCGCGGCGGCCGGCTCGGCGTACACCGTGCGGGCCGTGGTGAACGGCGCCGAGCAGGCGGCGTCCGCCCCGGCGCTCCAGTTCGCCAACGGTTACCTGGACGTGCCGATCCAGCCGCCGCCCGGCGGCACCACCCCGTCGGGGGAGGGGTACAGCTACTCGGCGAACGACGCGAGCGTCGGTGACCTCGACGGCGACGGCCGCTACGAGTTCGTGCTCAAGTGGGACCCGTCGAACGCCAAGGACAACTCGCAGTCCGGCTACACCGGCAACGTCTACGTCGACGCGTACACGCTCACCGGCACCCGGCTGTGGCGCATCGACCTCGGCCGCAACATCCGCGCCGGCGCCCACTACACCCAGTTCCAGGTGTACGACTACGACGGCGACGGGGACGCCGAGGTGGCCATGAAGACCGCCGACGGCACCCGCTCCGGCACCGGCCAGGTGATCGGCAACGGCTCGGCCGACCACCGCAACTCCAGCGGCTACGTGCTCGCCGGCCCGGAGTACCTGACCATGTTCGACGGACGCACCGGCGCAGCCCTGTCCACAGTCGACTACGACCCGCCGCGCGGCACCGTCTCGTCCTGGGGCGACTCGTACGGCAACCGGGTCGACCGGTTCCTCGCCGGCACCGCGTACCTGGACGGGCAGCGCCCCTCACTGATCATGGCGCGCGGCTACTACACCCGCGCCGTCGTCGCGGCCTGGGACTTCCGCGACGGCACGCTGCGCAAGCGCTGGACGTTCGACTCGAACGCCTCCGGCAACGGCGCCGCCGCCGGCCAGGGCAACCACCAGCTCTCCGTGGCGGACGTGGACAACGACGGCCGTCAGGAAATCGTGTACGGCGCCGCCACCATCGACGACAACGGCCGGCTGCTGTACTCCACCGGCAACGGCCACGGCGACGCCCTGCACGTCGGCGACCTCGACCCCGCCCGCTCCGGCCTGGAGGTGTTCAAGGTCGACGAGGACGGCAGCAAGCCCAGCTCCTGGATGGCCGACGCGCGTACCGGACAGATCATCTGGCAGACCGCGCCCAGCGGCGACAACGGCCGTGGCGTCTCCGGCGACGTCTGGGCCGGCAGCCCGGGCGCGGAGTCCTGGTCGTCGGCTGTCGACGGGCTGCTCAACACCCGGGGGCAGACCGTCGGGCGCAAGCCGTCGTCGGCGAACTTCCTGATCTGGTGGGACGGCGACCCGGTCCGGGAACTGCTCGACGCCACGAAGATCGACAAGTACGGCACCGGCGGCGAGACCCGGCTGCTCACCGGCAGCGGCGTCGCCTCGAACAACGGCACCAAGTCCACGCCGGCGCTCTCGGCCGACCTGCTCGGCGACTGGCGCGAAGAGGTGGTGTGGCGCACCTCCGACAGCACCGCGCTACGGATCTACAGCACGCCGGTGACCACCGGCCTGCGCCTGCCGACGCTGATGCACGACCCGCAGTACCGGGTGGCAGTGGCCTGGCAGAACACCGCCTACAACCAGCCGCCGCACCCGGGCTTCCATCTGGGCGACGGCATGAGCACGCCGCCGGCGCCGAACATCTACCTGCGCTGAAACGGCAGGCACCGGGTCGCCGGCCGCGGAATCCGCTCCGCCGGCGACCCGGTGCACCACACCGCAGCATTCCCGACCCGTCCCGACCGGGAATGCCGTACCACCACCGGGGACAAAGTTATGCGTCCCACGCGACGGTGCGGTGACGTGGCTATGAAGAGCGTGTTTCAGCCCTCCCGGCGCAGCCCGCCCGCCACCTTCTCGGCGATCAGCTCGAACGAGCGGACCCGGTCCGCCACGTCGTAGACCATCGTGGTGAGCATCAGCTCGTCCGCGCCGGTGCGCTCCAGCAGTTCCCCGAGCTGCCGGGCCACCGTCTCCGGCGAGCCGGTCGCCTGGCCGTCGCGGCGCTGGGCGACGAACTCCCGCTCGAACTCCGAGTACGGGTACGCCGCCGCCTCCTCCGGCGTGACCAGCGGCTCCGGCCGCCCCGACCGCAGCTTCAGGAACGACAGCCCGGCCGGCCCGGCCAGCCACTCGGCCCGCTCGTCGGTCTCCGCGCAGACCGCGTTCACCGCCACCATCGCGTACGGCCGGTCCAGCCACTGCGACGGCCGGAAGTTCTGCCGGTAGAGCTGCAACGCCGGGATCGTGTTCTGCGAACTGAAGTGGTGCGCGAACGAGAACGGCAGCCCGAGCAGGCCCGCCAGCTGCGCGCTGAACCCGCTGGACCCGAGCAGCCAGACCTGCGGCGACTGGCCGCGGCCCGGCGTCGCGGTGATCGGGCCCGGCTCGGCGCCGGAGAAGTAGTTCATCAGGTCGGCCAGCTCACGCGGGAAGTGCTCGGCCGACAGGCCCTCCATGGTGCGGCGCAGCGCCAGCGCGGTCACCTGGTCGGTGCCCGGCGCCCGGCCGATGCCCAGGTCGATCCGGCCCGGGTGCAGCGCCTCCAGCGTGCCGAACTGCTCGGCCACCACCAACGGCGCGTGGTTGGGCAGCATCACGCCGCCCGAGCCGAGCCGGATCGTGCTGGTGTTCGCCGCCAGGTGCGCGAGCAGCACCGCCGGCGCGGAACTCGCGATGGCGGGCATGTTGTGGTGCTCGGCCACCCAGAACCGGCGGTAGCCCAGCTCCTCGGTGCGGCGGGCCAGCTCCGTGGTGTACCGCAGCGCCTCACCGGCACTGCCGGTCGCCGCCACCGGGGCAAGATCAAGAACAGACATGGGTACGTCGATCACAGAGAGGTGCAACCCGCGACGTGCCGGAATTGTTCCGCCGGGTGCGCTACCCCATACCCCGGGCCTGCTCGAAGATCAGGCTGGTCTGCGTGTGCTGCACCGCCGGATCGACAGCCAGATGATCGAGCACGAAGTCCCGCAGCGCGTCGCCCGACGCGGCCCGCACGTGCAGCACGTAGTCCTCCGCGCCCGCCACGTGGAACACCGACACCACCCCCGGCAGCCGCACCGACCGGGCTCGGAACGCGTCTACAGCGGCCCGCTCGTGCGCGGTCAGCCGCACCGAGACCAGCGCCTGCAACGGCAGACCCACCGCCGCCGGATCCACCTCGGCGTGGAACCCGCGGATCGCCCCGCACTCGCGCAGCGCCCGCGTACGCGTCAGGCACGTCGACGGCGCCACCCCCACGCGCTCGGCCAGCGCGTTGTTCGGCAGCCGGCCGTCGGCCGCCAGTTCGGTGAGGATCGCGCGATCGGTGTCGTCCAGGCCGGCGAACGGCCGTACATCATTCGGTGCGGCAGGCATGTGACCATCCTTCACCGAATCACCGCCGGGCGAAAGCGTGATTACCAGAATGTTGTTCGCTGCTATTGCCTCCCGCCGTCGTCATGTTCGACGCTTCCGGCATGACTTCCGTGGACACCGCAGCCGTACACGCCGGGCGCGCCGACCTCGCCGGGCTCGGCGTCCACGTCCCGCCCATCGACCTGTCCACCACCAACCCGCTGCCCTCGGTCGCCGGCGGCGGTGACGACTACGAGACGCTGGCCACCGGCGGCACCCTCCCGGCCGGCGGCAGCGCCGTCTACCAGCGCCTCTGGAACCCCACAGTGGCCCGGTTCGAGACCGCGCTCGCCCAGCTCGAAGGCACCGCCGAGGCCGTCGCGTTCGCCAGCGGCATGGCCGCGCTCACCGCCACCCTGCTCGCCGCCACCCGCGACGGCAAGCGCCACGTCGTCGCCGTCCGCCCCCTCTACGGCGGCACCGACCACGTCCTCGCCACCGGCCTGCTCGGCACCGAGGTCACCTGGGCCACCCCCGCCGACGTGGCCGCCGCGATCCGCCCCGACACCGCCCTGGTCGTGGTCGAGACGCCGGCCAACCCCAGCCTCGACCTGGTCGACATCGCCGCGCTCGCCGACGCCGCCGGTGACGTCCCGCTGCTCGTCGACAACACAGTCGCCACCCCGGTGCTCCAGCAGCCCGCCCGCCACGGCGCCGCGCTCGTGCTGCACAGCGCCACCAAGAGCATCGGCGGCCACGGCGACGTCCTCGCCGGCGTCGTCGCCTGTGGACCCGAGTGGGCCGCCCGGCTGCGCCAGGTCCGCGCCGTCACCGGCGCCGTCCTGCACCCGCTCGGCGCGTACCTGCTGCACCGCGGCATCCAGACCCTCCCGCTGCGCGTCCGCGCCCAGCAGGCCGGCGCGGAGAAGCTCGCCGCCTGGCTCGCCGGGCACCCCGCCGTCGAGCGCGTCCACCACCCGTCGCTGCACGACCCGGCCGGGCTGGTCGGCCGCCAGATGTCCGGCACCGGCAGCCTGCTCGCCTTCGAGGTACGCGGCGGCGCGCCCGCCGCGGCCGAGGTCGCCGGCGCCTGCGAGCTGATCACCCACGCGGTGTCGCTCGGCGGCGTCGACACGCTGATCCAGCACCCGGCGTCGCTCACCCACCGGCCGGTCGAGGGCGACGCCAAGCCCTGCGGCGGGCTGCTGCGCGTCTCGGTCGGCCTGGAGGACCCGGAGGACCTGCGGGCGGATCTCGCGCGGGCGCTGGCGCGGATCTGACGGCGGCCGGTCGCCCGCGTCCGCGGCGTCGTCGGGTCACGACTTCGGGCCGACGTGCCGGTCGAGGGCGGCTACCGCCTCCCGGCGGGCCACCGACAGGGAGTTGCGGCGGTTCATCCGCCAGGCGATGCCGAGCCGGTCGAGGGCCTGCTGGCAGAGGCCCAGGATGTCGGCCGACTCGTTGACGAACATGTAGCGCGGATAGACGTACTTCTTGCCGCGCACGGTCACCCGGTTGCTGACCCGGCAGCCGTCGGAATGGAACAGGCCGCGCAGGAAGTCGCCGGGGTGTGCCTCGACGATGGGCCGCTGCCAGTCGGCCAGGACGATCGGGCGCTCGTGCTTCTTGCCCGGCCCGTGCTGGGGGAGCAGGCACGGCCAGTGCATCCCGTAACTCTGCACGGCGACGCACCCGCGCTTCTGCACCCGCTGCACCGACGTGGCCAGGACCGCCCGCATCGCGTCCTCGCAGGCGGCGATCAGCTTCGGCCAGGCGTCGGCGCAGAAGACGCGCAGCACCGGCATCCGGCCGACGACCAGGTGACCGTCGCCGAGATAGAGGCCGAGAAGGTAGGCGTACTGCGCCGGATCTGGCGGATTGTCGACACCTGCCCGGCAGCGGAAACACCGCTCCGCCGTGCTCCGCTGCCTCGGCTCGGGGCGTTCCTTGCACCAGTGCCGGACGGTCGGATAGGACAACCCGACGGCGCGGGCAGCCTCGGCGACCGTCGCTCCGGCGAGGTACAGGCTTCGTGCGCGGGCGCGTATCTCGGGTGGATGCACCAGGCCATTTTCGAACGCCTGTATGACACTTGGTGCCCCCGGTGGGATTCGAACCCACACTGTCGATCTTTTGAGAATCGCGCCTCTGCCGGTTGGGCTACAGGGGCTTCTGTAGTTCGGCTCCAACAGGTTACCTACTAGGCTAGGGGCGGCGACACCCGGCAGGGCGGGTGTCGGGCTCGAACCGGTGGGAGTGGCTCGTGGGCGAGATGCAGGCGGACGCCGAGCGCAAGCGCGTTCTGATCGCCGAGGACGAGGCGCTCATCCGGCTGGACCTGGCCGAGATGCTCGTCGAAGAGGGCTACGAGGTGGTCGGCGAGGCCGGTGACGGCGAGACCGCCGTCAAGCTCGCCGAGGAACTCAAGCCGGATCTGGTCATCCTCGACATCAAGATGCCGATCATGGACGGGCTGGCCGCCGCCGAGCGGATCGCCGGCGCGCGCATCGCCCCGGTGATCATCCTGACCGCGTTCAGCCAGCGTGACCTGGTGGAGCGGGCGCGGGCGGCGGGCGCGATGGCGTACCTGGTCAAGCCGTTCCAGAAGAGCGACCTGGTGCCGGCGGTGGAGATCGCGCTGTCCCGCTACTCCGAGATCGCCGCGCTGGAGTCGGAGGTCGCCGGCCTCACCGACCGGCTGGAGATCCGCAAGACCGTCGAGCGCGCCAAGGGCGCGCTGATGACCACGTACGGGATGACCGAGCCGCAGGCGTTCAAGTGGATCCAGCGCACCGCGATGGACCACCGGATGACCATGAAGGAGGTCGCCGAGCGGATCCTCGCCGAGACCGCCGGCGGCGAGGTGGAGCAGCCCGCGTCCTGACCTCCCGGGGAGGCATCCGATCGATAGGATCGGATCCATGTCTCCCGCGCGCGTCCGGCCGATCCTCGTCGCCGCCGTGCTGCTCCTGGCAGCCTGCCAGGCCGCCCCGCGACCGCTGCCCGAGCCCGCGCCGGTCCGCCCGCAGTGGCAGCCCGTCGAGCTGGCCCTTCCCGCCGGCGCCACCGGGCGTCCGGTCCTGCGCGACACCGCGCGGTGCGCCGGCCGGTGGTACGCGGTGGGCGGGCTGGTCGATCCGGCGGGGGAGACCCGGCCGGCGGCGTGGTCCTCGTCGGACGGCGTGACCTGGTCACCGATTCCGGTGCGCGCGCAGACGTTCTACGGCCGTCAGCACGTGCTCTACACGGTCGCCTGCGGCGACGACGGGATGGCGGCGCTGGGCGCGAAGACGGGTGGCGTGCACGGCAATCCGCGTACCGGGACGTGGGTGTGGCGTCCGGGCGGGCCGTTGCGGGAGGTGCCGGCGGCGTTCGAGTTGTTCGGCGGTCCGCGCGCGGTGAGCGCGTCGCGGCTGGCCGCGGGTCCGGGTGGTTGGCTGGTCGCCGGGTCCCGCGCGGACGGTGCGGCGGTGTGGACGTCGCCGGATGCCGAGGGGTTCGTGCTGCGCGAGGGCGTCGCGGAGCTGGCCGGCGACGGCCGGGGCCGGACGGCGGCGTACGACGTGGCGGCGGTGGGGTCGGGCTGGCTGGTGGTGGGGTCGTTGCTGCCGCCCGGCGGTACGGCCCGGACGCCGCTGTCGTGGTTCTCGGCGGATGGCCGGGTGTGGCGGCGGCTGGCCCTGCCGGTGCCGTCGAGGGCGGCCGGGGCGGCGGAGCGGGTGGTGCCGGCCGACGGCGGTCCGGTGGCGGTCGGCCCGCTGGGTGACCGCTTCGGGGT
>NZ_RCVK01000104.1:0-7276 GCF_003667485.1 Micromonospora sp. BL1 | reverse complement strand
ACAAGGCTATTCGTCGGCAGCGTCAGATGTGTATAAGAGACAGCCCGGACACTCCGCTCACCCGGCTTGGAGCGGACACCACACCGACAAGCTGCCCAGTGTGATCTCCCATCACCTGAGATACATCGTCCGTACCCCCGGGAGTGGCCGTAGATCTTGGTACGAAATTGCCCTTATAGGGGCCACTTCGTACCAAGATCTACAGACGGCTCAGGTCGCCGAGGCGGGGGGAGGCAGGCAGCAGGCCGCCCACCCACCGCCAGCATCCACTGAATCGCGTGCACGGGTCGCACCACGGGCATCCACCCTGGCGGTCGATCATGAAGTTGGCGACGACAAACCGGACACCAAACGCCGCCAACTTCATGATCGACCCATCCGGGGCAGGACTGGTCGAGGGGTGGGAGCGAGTGCCGGGGAGTGCGCACGCGATCTTGCAGTTCGCGCCCTCCGGGTGTCCCATTCGCGCGGTTTGCGGGGCACCGAAGTGCAAGATCGGCGAGCGCGGAGGGGCCTTGGGCGGCGAGCTGTCGATCTTGGAGTTGTGGCGCCTCGTGGACGCCGCGAGCCGGGCATCTTGGGCGCCGCAAATTCAAGATCGACGAGAGAGCGAACGGGGGCGAGCGAGAGGGTGCCGGGAGGGAACTCAGCGGCGGCCGTGGCGGGAGCGTAAGTAGTCGGAGACCACGTACTCGCCCAGGTCGTCCAGGTCGGGAGTGAACATTCGGCCGCCCGAACGCCGTGCCACCGCGTCCACGAACCGGCGCAGACCCGGGTCGTCGCCCAGCATGAACAGGTTGAGCGTGGCGCCGTACCGGGTCAGCCGGTCCACCTCCCGGATCGTCGCCGAAATGGTCTCCGGCAGCGGCGGCCAGTGGAAGTACGCCTCGCCGTCCTCCGGGTCCAGGTGCGCTGTCGGCTCGCCGTCGGTGACCACCAGCACCACCGGCTCGGCACCCGGGTGCCGGCGCAGGTGCCGGCCGGCGATCCGCAGCGCGTGCTGGAGGTTGGTGCCCTGCTGCATGTCCGGCTCCACCGCCGCCAGCTCCTGCTGGGTGAGCGGCATCGCCTCCCGGCCGAAGCCGACGATCTGCAGCGCGTCCTGCGGGAACCGGGTCGCCATCAGGTGCGACAGGGCCAGCGCGGTCTGCTTCATCGGGCCCCAGCGCCCCTGCGAGATCATCGAGTACGACAGGTCGACGCAGAGCACCACAGCCGCCGACGCCCGCCGTTCGGTCTCCATCACCTCGAAGTCCTCGACCGCGAGCGGTACCGGCACTCCGGGACCGGCCCGGCGTACCGCCCGGGTGAGCGTGCGCACCACGTCCAGCGGCTGCTCGTCGCCGTACTCCCAGGGGCGGGACGCACCGCTCACCTCGCCGGCCGCGCCGGCCGAGCGGAGGTCGTGCTGGCCGCGCGGGCCGGCCGTCAGGTCGGCGAAGACGCGCCGCAGCGCGGTGCCGGCGAGCCGGCGCAGCGCCTTCGGGCTGAGCGTAAGCCCTTCCGCGTCCCGGGTGACCCAGCCCTGGCGGCGCAGTTCGCGTTCCAGCTCCCGCAACCGGCGTACGTCGTCGGCGGCGTCCCGGCCCAGCGTGCGGGCGACGGCCTCCACGTCGACGTCGTCGAGTGTGGCACCGGGCTGGTCCTGGTCGAGGGAGTCCAGCAGCTCGTCGAGTTCGGCGATCTCGTCGAGTGCGCCGGTGGCCTCGCCGTAGCCGAGCGGCTCGTCGCCGCGGACCCGCTCGCCGCGCTGCCAGTTCAGGTCCGGCCGCAGCGACCGCAGGTGGGCGTCGAGCTGGGACAGCTCACCGGCGAGCCGGTCGCCGAGCGACTGGCGCATCAGCCCGGCGAGTTCCTCGCGCTGCCGGTCCGACAGCGACCGCATCAGCCGCTCACCGGCTGCTGCCCGCCGGGCCAGCACGTCGATCAGCTCGTCGACGTCCTTGGGCCGTTCCGGGAAGAACTCCCCGTGGCGGCGCATGAACTCGGCGAACGCGTCGGTGGTGTCCTCGGAGCGGGCGTGCCGGGCGAGCAGGTCGTTGAGGTCGCGCATCATCTCGGCGAGCTGCCGCTGGACGGCCGGGTCGGCGGTGGCCCGGGCCGCGTCGCGCAGCCCGGCGAAGCGCTGCTCCAGCACGTCGCCGCGCAGCCCGTCGAGGATCCGCTGGTACGTCTGCCGTGCCTCCGCGCTGGCCCAGTCGTACCCGGAGAGCTCCGACACCGCACGGGCGGTGGAGCGGGGCAGGTTGTCGAGCACGGCCTCGGCGAACCGGGCGTCGTCGCCGTCGCGGCCGCGCAGCTCGTCGCGTTCGGCGGCGAGCGCCTGGTCGAGCAGGGCCCGGGCCCTGGTGACGGCGCCGTCGAGGTCGCCGCGGCGCAGCGCCTCCCGGCGCAGGCGACGGGCGCGGGCGGCCAGGTCGTCCAGCCCGCCGCGCCCCTGCGGGCCGCGCCGCAGCAGCTCGCGCAGCGATTCGCGCAGGCTGCCGCCGGCGAGCACGTCGGAGCCGACCGCGTCCACCGCGGCGCGCACGTCGTACGGCGGGGCGAGCGGGTCGGGTCCGCCGCGCCACTGCCCGTACCGGAAGCGGTTGCCGCCGGCCACTGTCAGTCCCGATCCCCGTAGACGGTGCGCCCGGAGTCGGTGACGTCCTTGCCGAGCCGGCGGGTCAGGTGCAGCCCTTCCAGCACGAACTCGATGCCGGCTGCCGCCTCCTCCGGGCTGGGCGCGTCGCCGAGCCCGAGCCGGTCGAGCACCTTGGCCAGCCCCGGTACGGTGCCGACCTGGCGCAGCAGCTCGGACGAGGAGACCAGCTCGCCGGTCTCGACGGCGCCGCCCTCGGCGACGATCGCGGTGAAGCCGGACAGGTCGAGCCCGGCGAGCCGGGCGCGGAACGTCTCGGCGGTGGCGGTACGCAGCAGGTGCGCGAGCACCTCGATCTCGCGCCCCTCCTCGCCGCTCTCGAACTCGACCTTGCCGCGCAGCGTGGAGGTCACCGACACGGTGTCCCCGATCCGGGCCACCGGCGCCTCCGGACGGGACGCCACCCCGGCGCCGGCCGAAGCCGAGGCAGCGGCACCGGCCAGCAGACCGGAACGACGCAACGCGGCGGCGGCCACCGTCTCCGCGGCGGCGATGGCGAACCGGGCGGACACGCCGGAGCGCGGGTCCACCGACGGGGATTCCCGCACGTCGCGGGCGAACCGGGCGAGCACCTCCAGCACGTGCTCCGGCACCACGGCGACCAGGTCGGCCTCCTGCCGGATCAGCGCCAGCTCCAGATCGAGGTCGAGCGGGTAGTGGGTACGGATCTCCGCGCCGAACCGGTCCTTCAGCGGCGTGATGATCCGGCCCCGGTTGGTGTAGTCCTCCGGGTTGGCACTGGCCACCAGCAGCAGGTCCAGCGGCAGCCGCAGCTGGTAGCCGCGAACCTGGATGTCGCGCTCCTCCAGCACGTTGAGCAGCGCCACCTGGATGCGTTCGGCAAGGTCGGGCAGCTCGTTGACGGCGAAGACGCCCCGGTTGGTGCGCGGTACGAGCCCGAAGTGGATGGTCTCCGGGTCGCCGAGCGTGCGCCCCTGGGCGAGGCGGATCGGGTCGACGTCGCCGATCAGGTCGCCGACGCTGGTGTCCGGCGTGGCGAGCTTCTCGCCGTACCGCATCGAGCGGTGCAGCCAGCCGATCGGCAGGTCGTCGCCGGCCGACTCGACGAGCGCCCGGGAGGCCGGGGTGATCGGGTGCATCGGGTGCTCGTTGAGCACCGAGCCGGGGATCACCGGGGTCCACTCGTCCAGCAGCCCGCCGAGCGAGCGGATCAGCCGGGTCTTGCCCTGCCCGCGCTCGCCGAGCAGCACCATGTCGTGCCCGGCGAGCAGCGCGCGCTCGACCTCGGGCAGCACCGTGTCCTCGTAGCCCACGATGCCGGGGAAGCGCTCCTCGCCGGAGCCCATCCGGGCGAGGAGGTTGTCTCGGAGTTCCTGTTTGACCGTGCGGTACTGGTGGCCGGTCGCGCGCAGCTCGCCGAGCGTGCTCGGCAGGTCGGCGGGCGGGACCGGGGAAACCTGGTTGGGAGCGGTCACCCGACCCACGCTAGCGCGCTCCGATGACCGGCGGCCTCCGTCGTCGATGTCGCGACAAGGGAAGCCGCCGGAACGCCACTCACTTACCGAGGCGGGCGCGGACCATCCGGGGTACGGCGGCCAGGCCGGTGACCGGGCGGAACGCGTGCGCGGCGGCGACCAGCGCGGCGTACTCGTCGTCGGCGAGGTCGATCTCGGCGGCGGCCGCGTTGCGTTCCATCTGCTCGACCCCGGAGGCGCCCGGGATCGCCACCACGTTCGGGTGCCGCAGCACGTACGCGAGCGCGATCTGGCTCGGCGTGGCGTCGTGCGCGTCGGCGACCTCGCGCAGCGTGGCGATGAGCTGGGTGCCGCGTTCCAGGTTCTCCCGCAGGAAGTACGGGTTGGCCCGGCGTACCGCCCCGGCGGGCGGGTTCGTGGCGTCGTATCGGCCGGAGAGGAAACCCTGCGCCAGCGGCGAGTACGCGATGACGATGCGGCCGGCCTGCTCCGCGTACGGGATGAGGTCTTCCTCGGGGCCGCGGTCGATCATGCTGTAGCGGACCTGGTTGCTCAGCACCCGGCGGCCCAGCGCGGCCTCGGCGAACCGCCACCGGCGCAGGCCGTAGTTGCTGACGCCGACCTCGCCGACGAGTCCGACGTCCTGCAACGAGCGCATGCCGCGCATGGTGGTGGTGTCGGCGACCACCGGGTTGGCCTGGTGCACCTGGTAGAGGTCGATGCCGTCGACGCCGAGCCGGGCGGCGGAGGCGACCGCCCGCTGCTGCACCACCGGCGCGACCGGCAGCAGCGGGAAGATCTTGCTGGCGACCACGACCTTGGCGCGGTCGTCGCCCAGCGCCGCGCCGAGGATGCGCTCGCTGCGGCCGAAGCCGTACAGCTCGGCGGTGTCGAACAGGGTCACGCCCAGGTCGAGCGCCCGCCGGACGATCTCGGCGGCCCGGCGCTCGTACTCGGGGCCGTAGCCCCACTCCTTGGAGCCGAACTGCCAGGTGCCGAGGCCGATCTTGGAAATGGGCTTGGGGGTGTCGAGCCGCACGTAACGCATGAGGCCGAACGTACCCGCGCCGCTGCGTGCGCACTCCGGTGCGGACAGAATGGCCTGGTGACATACCTCGCCAGCGACGACCGTTACCACGAGATGATCTACCGGCGCAGCGGCCGGAGCGGGCTGAAGCTGCCTGTCATCTCCCTCGGCCTGTGGCACAACTTCGGACCGGACCGCCCCTTCGAGCGACAGCGGGACATCGTCCGCCGCGCCTTCGACCTCGGCATCACCCACTTCGACCTGGCCAACAACTACGGCCCGCCGCCTGGTTCGGCGGAGGAGAACTTCGGCCGGCTGCTCGCCACCGACCTGAAGCCGTACCGGGACGAACTGGTGATCTCCAGCAAGGCCGGTTATCTGATGTGGCCCGGCCCGTACGGCGAGTGGGGTTCGCGCAAGTACCTGATCTCGTCGCTGGACCAGTCGCTGCGCCGTCTCGGGCTGGACTACGTCGACATCTTCTACTCGCACCGGTTCGACCCGGAGACCCCGCTGGAGGAGACGATGGGCGCGCTCGACGCGATCGTCCGCTCCGGCAAGGCGCTCTACGTGGGCATCTCCAACTACGACTCGGAGCAGACCGAGCGGGCCGCCGAGATCCTGCGCGACCTGGGTACGCCGCTGCTGATCAACCAGCCGTCGTACTCGATGATGAACCGCTGGACGGAGGAGGACGGCCTGCTGGACACGCTGGAGCGCGTCGGCGCCGGCTGCATCGCGTACAGCCCGCTCGCCCAGGGCCTGCTCACCGACCGTTACCTCAAGGGCATCCCGGCCGACTCGCGGGTGCGCACGAGCGTCTTCCTGAACGAGAGCGACCTGGACGACGAGACGATGGCGACGGTCCGGGGGCTCGCCGCGGTGGCCGAGCGGCGCGGGCAGACGCTTGCCCAGCTCGCCCTGGCCTGGGCGCTGCGCGACCCGCGCATGACCAGCCTCATCATCGGCGCGAGCAGCGTGGCGCAGCTGGAGGGCAACGTGGCCGCGCTGGACAACCTCGACCTCGCCGGGAACGACCTGGCCGAGATCGAGGGCCTGCTCGGCTGAGTCACCAGATGCGGCGCCGCCCGGCGCGGTGGTTGCGGACACCGCACGGCCGCCCGGGCGGCGGCCCGCCGGTCCGCCGCAGTCCGACCACCGCCGCGGCGAGCAGCGCGACGACGAGCGCCGCCGCGCCGAGGACCAACGGCCGGGACAAGGGTCCGCCGTCGGTCACCGTCGCGACCGGCACGGCCGACTCCTCGTCGGTCGCCGCGCCGGCGAGGGTACGCGGAGGCGACGCGCTCGCCTTCGGCGCTGCCGGTGACGCGTCCGACTCACCGCGTGCCGCCCGGAAGATCACGTCCGAGCAGGAGTAGTACGTGTCCTGGGTGTCCGAGTTCTGCCAGATGACGTAGACGAGGTGCCGGCCGGTACGCCCGGCTGGGAGCCGTCCCCGCATCTCGTACGCGCCCGCGCGGATCGGCGGGTCGGTGACCTGGAGGAACGGCTTCTTCTCCAGGTCCGCCCAGGTCAGCGCACGCTTCGGCGAGTACGAGCCGGTGGTGACGTAGTACCGGAACGTGCCCCGGTGCGGGATGGTGGTGCGGTAGCGGAACGTGTGCCGCGCCCCGGCTGTGAGCGTGGTGGCGGGCCAGTCGGCGCGCGCCAGGTCCAGTCCCCGGTACGCGGACAGCCCGCCGCTGCACAGTTCCCCGTCCGGGATGCGTTCCCGGTCCCGCCCGTCGATCCGGGCCACCCGGATGTTGTCCCACTCGCGTACCGCCGCTCCGGCGGCGATCGCGGCCCGACAGGCGGGCGTCTGCGCCCGGCCGCCCTCCGGCCCGCACGCGGCGGACCGGCTCAGCGGGCTGGTCGGCGCACCGTGCGCCGCGGCCGGCGCGGCGCCCAGCGGCACCGTCGCGGCGACGGCGGCGAGCGCGGCGAGCGCGCGACGTGCGGCCATGTGATCGACCTCCCGCGCACTGGTACGGCCGCGAGCCGCGAAAGGTTCGATCCACGCCGATCGGCCCAGGGGACATGACCGAACGGACAACCGGGGCGGCGACGGACGCCGGAGGGGCCCTACAGTGACGAAACCCTGTGATCGAGGAGCGTCCCTTGACCGAACCGGCCCCGTCCCCCGAGCCGTCCCGCGCCGCCCCGGTTGTC
>NZ_RCVK01000106.1:0-7393 GCF_003667485.1 Micromonospora sp. BL1 | reverse complement strand
ATCATGAAGTTGACGGCGACAAACCGGACGCCAACCGCCGCCAACCTCATGATCGACCCAGGGCAGGGCAGGCTGACCCGCAGCCGGGAGCGTGAGCGGGGCTGGGGCATCCGCGATCGTGCGGATCGCGCCCTGCGCGTGCCCTGTTTGCGCGGTTTGCGGGGTGCCTAAGTGCAAGATCGCGGGGGTGGGGGGCGGGGCGGGTCATGTCGTTACCGTCTTGGCTCGGTGGACCAGGAAGGCCAGGAGGGGCGCGCCGAGCAGAGCCGTGATGATGCCGGCGGGGATCTCGCCGGGCGGGGCGACCAGGCGGCCGGCCACGTCGGCCGTGAGCAGCAACGCGGGGCCGAGCAGCGCGGCGACCAGGAGCGTCCACCGCTGGTCCGCGCCGACGAGCGCCCGGGCCAGGTGCGGCACCGCCAGCCCGACGAAGGCGATCGGCCCGGCGGCGGCCACCGCCGCGCCGGTGAGCAGCACGCCACCGGCCCCGGCGGCGATCCGGACCAGCGCGACCCGGTGCCCGAGCCCCCGGGCCACGTCGTCGCCGAGGGCGAGCGCGTCCAGGCCGCGGGCGGCGAGCGCGGCGAGCAGCACCCCGGCCACCACGAACGGCAGCACCTGACCGGCCACGCCGACGTCGCGGCCGGTCAGCCCGCCGACCACCCAGAAGCGGTACTCCTCGAACGTGCGGGCGTCGATGCTGAGCAGCGCGTACACGATGGCGCCGAGACCGGCGTCGAGGGCCGCGCCGACGAGCGCGAGAGTGACCGGGCTGGCGCCCTCGCGGGCGCGGTTGGCGACGGCGAACACGAGCAGCCCGGCGAGCAGCGCGCCCGCGATGCCGAACCAGACGTACCCGGCGAGCGTGCCCACCCCGAACACGGCGATGGCCAGCACCACGCCGAACGAGGCGCCGGCGCTGACGCCGAGGATGCGCGGCTCGGCCAGGGGGTTGCGGGTCACCGCCTGGAACAGCACCCCGGCCAGCGCCAGCGCCAGGCCGACGACCAGCCCGAGGGCGGTACGCGGCAGCCGCATGTCCCGGACCACAGTGGTGGCGTCGCCGCCGTCCGGGGACACCAGCGCGTGCCACACCTGGTCGACGGGGAGGTGCCGGCTGCCGAGCGCCAGGCTGGCCAGCAGCGCCAGCAGGAGCAGGAATGCCGCCGCCACGGTGACCGCGACGCGGCGTACGGTGCCGCGGCGGACGGGAGCCCCGGCCCGCGCGGGCCGGACGGCGACGGTGGTCACGAGGGATCTTGGCCTTCCAGTTAGGTGCGCCTTACCTTAACTGACCTGCTAAGGCGTACCTAAGCGGGCGCTGTCGATGGGGTTGCGCCTCCACCGGGGGGAGGCGCGATGGTGGGCACATGGACGGTGCGGAGCGCTACTCGATCGGTGACCTGGCCCGGCGGACCGGGCTGCCGGTGAAGACCATCCGGTTCTGGTCCGACCGCGGCATCGTGCCGCCCACCGACCGGGGACCGGCCGGCCACCGCCGCTACGACGCGGCCGCGGTGGCCCGGCTCGACCTGGTACGGACGTTGCGCGAGCTGGGCGTGGACCTGCCCACAGTGCGCCGGGTGGTGACCCGGGAGGTCACCCTGGCCGAGGTCGCCTCGGCGCACGCGGACGCGCTGACCGCGCAGATCCGGCTGCTGCGGTCGCGCCGCGCGGTGCTCACGGTGATCGCCCGGCGCGGGGCCGGCCCGTCCGAGGCCGACCTGCTGCACCGGCTGGCCGGCCTGGCCGCGCGGGAACGACGGCGACTGGTCGACGAGTTCCTCGACGCGGCGTTCGGCGGCCTGACCGATCCGGGGTTCGCGGGCATCCGCCGGTCGCTCACACCCGAACTGCCGGACGATCCGGACGACGCCCGGATCGAGGCGTGGGTGGAGCTGGCCGAGCTGGCTCAGGACCCGGAGTTCCGGGCCGGGCTGCGCCGGCTGGCCGAGCAGCACGAGGCGGACCGGGCCGGCGCCGAGGGCGTACGCCGGGACGTGGTCGCCGTGGTCCGGGAGGAGGTGACCCCGGCGCTGGCCGCCGGTGTCGAGCCGGCCTCGCCCGGGGCCGACGCCGTCCTGGCCCGGGCAGCGGACCGGTACGCACGGCTCTGCGGCCGGCCGGACGACGCCGGCCTGCGCCGGCGGATGCTGGACCGGTTGCGGACCGCGCGCGACCCTCGCCGGGAGCGGTACCTGGAACTGCTCTCCGTGGTCAACGGCTGGCCACCGCCCGATAGCCTGGACCCGGTGCTGGACTGGTCGATCCGGGCACTGCACGCCCGGCAGCCCCTAGCCTGAGGACATGCGATTCGACAGGCACACGGTGGTTCTCCTGGTCCGCCCGGACGACGCGCCGGACCTGCCGCAGGACGCCCTCGACCGGATCCAGGACGCCCACCTGGCGCACCAGGCCGGGCTGGTGGAGCAGGGCGCCGTGCTCGCGGCCGGGCCGTTCCTGGACGGCGACGACGGGCGTGTCCGCGGTTTCGTGGTGCTGTCGGTGGACCCGCAGATGGCCCGTGAGCTGTACGCGAACGACCCGGCGGTCCGCGCGGGCCGGCTGGTCGCGCAGGTCAGCAGCTGGATGGTGCCGGAGGGCCAGGTCCGCTTCGAGCAGGTGCCGGTCCCCCGCTCGATGCTGGAGGCCGCCGCCGGCGACTGAGCGCCGCGGCTCGCCGCGCCCGGGACGGGGCGGTTCAGTCCTCGGCGGCCTGCCGGACGCCGGGCACCACAGGCATCGGCCACAACGCGGCGCGCGGCCCGGCGGGCACCTCGACCTGCTGGTCGGACCAGACGTACGTCTCGGGCAGCAGGTCGGCGATCGGGATCGCGCGCAGCCCGTCGGGCGGGCCGACGATCACCTTGATCGACGGGAAGTAGTCGAGCAGCACCTGGCGGCAGCGCCCGCACGGCGGCAGGACGCCCCGGCCCCGGTCCCCCACCGCGACGATGGCCTCCAGTTCACCGGCGCCCTGGGTCGCGGCGGCCCCGAGAGCCACCACCTCGGCGCACGGGCCGCCGGTGAAGTGGTAGACGTTCACGCCGCTGAAAACGCGGCCGTCGGTGCTGCGTACGGCGGCGGCGACGGTGTGGTTGTCGCTGCGGCAGCGCAGCTTCGCGACGGCGGTGGCGGCCTGCACGAGCGCCCGGTCGGTGTCCCGCATGATCATCCCCGCCCCTCGTCGGCCTCGTCCGTCGGCCTCGTCGGCGGCAACTTTATCCGGCGCGGACGGCCCGGCCAGGGAGGGCACGCCCGGCGCTCGGTAACCCGGGGGCGGTCCGCCGCGCGGCTGCCTATCCTTGGCGACGACATGCAGAATCCAGCCGTACCCGCCGCCCCTGAGACCGCCCGCGACCTGCACCGCCGCCTCGCCCCCCTGATGTTCCGCGACCAGCGGCGGCTCCAGCGGCGGCTCGACGGCGTGCGCAAGCTGCGCGACCCGCAGCGGCGGGAGGCGGCGCTGGCCGAGATCGGGGCCGAGATCGCCCGGGCCGAGGCGCGGCTGGCGTCGCGCCGCGCGGCCGTGCCGGCGATCACCTATCCGCCGCAGTTGCCGGTCAGCGAGCGCAAGGACGACATCGCCGCCGCGATCCGCGACCACCAGGTGGTGATCGTGGCCGGCGAGACCGGCTCCGGGAAGACCACCCAGCTCCCCAAGATCTGCCTGGAGCTGGGGCGCGGCATCACCGGCCTGATCGGGCACACCCAGCCCCGCCGGCTGGCGGCCCGGACGGTCGCCGACCGGATCGCCGACGAACTCGGCACCGAGCTGGGCGACGTGGTCGGCTACAAGGTGCGCTTCACCGACCAGGTGGGCGACAACAGCCTGGTCAAGCTGATGACCGACGGCATCCTGCTGGCCGAGTTGCAGACCGACCGGATGCTGCGGCAGTACGACACGCTGATCATCGACGAGGCGCACGAGCGCAGCCTCAACATCGACTTCATCCTCGGGTACCTGAAGCAGCTCCTGCCCCGCCGGCCCGACCTCAAGGTGGTCATCACGTCGGCGACCATCGAGACCGACCGGTTCGCGAAGCACTTCGCCGACGCCGACGGCAACCCGGCACCAGTTGTCGAGGTGTCCGGGCGCACGTACCCGGTGGAGGTCCGCTACCGGCCGCTGGTCGAGGTCACCGAGGCCGAGGAGGAGGACGAGGCCGACGAGGAGAACGTCCGGGACCAGATCCAGGCGATCGGCGACGCGGTCGAGGAGCTGGCCGCCGAGGGGCCGGGTGACATCCTGGTGTTCCTCAGCGGGGAGCGGGAGATCCGCGACACCGCCGACGCGCTGGGCAAGCTGGTCCAGAAGAAGCGCGCCCTGCTCGGCACCGAGATCCTGCCGCTGTACGCCCGGCTCTCCACTGCCGAGCAGCACCGGGTCTTCGCCGCGCACAGCAACCGCCGCGTGGTGCTGGCCACGAACGTCGCGGAGACCTCGCTGACTGTGCCCGGCATCAAGTACGTGGTGGACCCGGGCACCGCCCGGATCTCCCGCTACTCCAGCCGGCTCAAGGTGCAGCGGCTGCCGATCGAGCCGGTCTCGCAGGCCAGCGCCAACCAGCGCAAGGGCCGCTGCGGGCGCACCTCGGACGGCATCTGCATCCGCCTCTACGACGAGCAGGACTTCACCTCCCGCCCCGAGTTCACCGACCCGGAGATCCTGCGGACCAACCTGGCCTCGGTCATCCTCCAGATGACGTCGATCGGGCTCGGCGACGTCGCGGCGTTCCCGTTCATCGACCCACCGGACCGGCGCAACGTCGCCGACGGCGTCAACCTGCTGCACGAGCTGGGCGCGCTCGACCCGGCCGAGACCGACCCGGCGAAGCGGCTCACCGCCCTGGGACGGCGGCTGGCCCAGCTCCCGGTCGACCCCCGGCTGGCCCGGATGGTCCTCGAAGGCGAGCGCAACGGCTGCGCCACCGAGGTGGTGGTGATCGCCGCCGCGCTGTCCATCCAGGATCCGCGCGAACGCCCGGCCGACAAGCAGGCCCAGGCCGACCAGGCACACGCCCGGTTCGCCGACAAGGAGTCCGACTTCGTCGCGTACCTGAACCTGTGGCGCTACCTGCGGGAGAAGCAGCGGGAACTGTCGTCCAGCGCGTTCCGCCGCATGTGCAAGGCCGAATACCTCAACTACCTCCGGGTACGCGAGTGGCAGGACATCGTCAGCCAGTTGCGCCAGGTGCTGCGTACCTCCGACAAGGGTGAGGGCCGGCGCGGCGCCGGCGCCGACCTGCCGGAGGAGATCGACACCCCGAAGGTGCACCAGTCGCTGCTGCCCGGCCTGCTGTCGCACCTCGGCCTCAAGGACGCGCAGAAGCACGAATACCTCGGCGCGCGGGGCGCGAAGTTCGGGATCTTCCCCGGGTCGGCGTTGTTCAAGAAGCCGCCGCGCTGGGTGATGGCCGCCGAGCTGGTGGAGACGTCCCGGCTGTGGGGCCGGGTGGCCGGGCGGGTCGAACCGGAGTGGGTCGAGCCGCTGGCCCAGCACCTGGTCAAGCGCAGCTACAGCGAGCCGCACTGGGAGAAGAAGCAGGCCGCGGTGATGGCCTACGAGAAGGTCACGCTGTACGGCATCCCGCTCGTCACCTCGCGGAAGGTGAACTTCGGGCGGATCGACGCAGGTCTGAGCCGGGAGCTGTTCATCCGGCACGCCCTGGTGGAGGGCGACTGGCAGACCCACCACCAGTTCTGGCGGGACAACCAGAAGCTGCTGACCGAGATCGAGGAGCTGGAGAACCGGGCCCGGCGCCGCGACATCCTGGTCGACGACGAGACCATCTTCGCCTTCTACGACCAGCGGATCCCCGCCGACGTGGTCTCCGGCCGGCACTTCGACTCGTGGTGGAAGAAGACCCGCCGGGAGCAGCCGGACCTGCTCACGTTCACCCGCGAACTGCTCGTCAACGACGGCCGGGGCAGGGTGGACGAGGAGGACTACCCGGACGAGTGGCGGGCCGACGGCGTGACGCTGCCGCTGACGTACACGTTCGACCCGACCGCGCCCACCGACGGCGTGACTGTGGACATCCCGCTGCCGCTGCTCAACCAGGTGCCGGCGGAGAGCTTCGACTGGCAGGTGCCGGGGCTGCGCGAGGAACTGGTGATCGCGCTGATCCGGTCACTGCCCAAGCCGGTACGGCGCAACTTCGTGCCGGTGCCCGACTACGCCCGCGCCGCGCTGGCCGCGATCACCCCGGGCGAGGAGCCGCTGCTCGCCGCGCTGACCCGGCAGTTGCGGCGGATGACCGGCGTGACCGTACCGGCGGACGCGTGGGACCTGAGCCGGCTGCCGCCGCACCTGCGCGTCACGTTCCGGGTGCTCGGCGACGACGACAAGCCGGTCGCCGAGGGCAAGGACCTGCCCGCGCTGCAACGCGAGCTGCGCCAGGAGGTACGCCAGGTCGTGGCCGCCGCCGCGCCGGACGTGGCCCGTACCGGGCTGACCGAGTGGTCGATCGGCACCCTGCCGCGCACCATCGAGCAGGTACGCGCCGGCTTCGCGGTGACCGCGTACCCGGCGCTGGTGGACGAGGGCGCGACGGTCGGGGTGAAGGTGTTCGACTCCGCCGCCGAGCAGGAGGCCGCGCACTGGGCGGGCACCCGGCGGCTGCTGCGGCTGACGACGCCGTCACCGGCGAAGTTCCTCCAGGGGCGGCTGAGCAACGAGGCGAAACTGGCGCTGTCGCGCAACCCGCACGGCAGCGTGCCGGAGCTGATCGAGGACGCGGCCGGCGCGGCGATCGACAAGCTGATCGGCGACGCGGGCGGCCCGGCCTGGGACGCGGAGGGCTTCGCCGCGCTGCGCGACAAGGTGCGCGCCGACCTGGTGGACACGGTCGTCGAGGTGATGGAGCGGGTGCGTCGGGTGCTCGCTTCCGCGTACGCGGTGGAGCAGCGGCTCGGCGCCACCCGGAACCTGGCGGTGGTGGCCGCGCTGGCCGACATCCGCAACCAGCTCACCGGCCTGGTGCACAAGGGTTTCGTCACCGAGACGGGGTACGCGCGGCTGCCCGACGTGCTGCGCTACCTGACCGCGATCGAGCGGCGGCTGGACCGGCTGCCGGGCAACCCGCAGCGGGACAAGTCTCAGCAGGACCGGGTCGCCACGGTGCAGAAGGAGTACCAGGACATGCTGGCCGCGCTGCCCCCGCCGAGGCGCGCGACGCCGGCGGCGCGCCAGATCCGCTGGATGATCGAGGAGCTGCGGGTGAACGTCTTCGCCCAGGCCCTGGGAACCCCCTACCCGGTGTCGGAGCAGCGCATCTACCGAGCCATGGACGACGCCGAGGGCCGCTGACCCACCCCGCCCGCCGATCTTGCACTTGGCGCCCCCGCGCAGGGGCATTCGCCCCTTTCGCCGGGGCCGAAAGTGCAAGAT